>DMPG01000354.1:1503-12228 GCA_003456055.1 Bacteroidota bacterium
GTTGTGTCTTCGGGTTGTATCTGCGCATGACAGGACGTTTATCAACACTTACACCTTCAACCCACAGATGACCGAATCTATCCACAAAAGAGTAAGCACCAAAATAATCTCGCACAACCAATGGTATCTTTTTTAATTCTTCATCGGGAGGAATCGGAAACGAACGAAATTGTTGCGTGAGTGCTTTTAAATTGAGAGCGGGGATCAATCCAAATGAAACATTTTTTTGATTGTATTGGTAGATACCAAATCCTTTGGTGCCGAACCACACAACTCCGCTTCGGTCGACAAAATTCATGGTGAATTCCACCATCAAATTATTCATCGACACCGGGCGTGGCAATCGGGTAAACTTTGATGGGTCTGTCTGATCGATTCGAAGAATATCATACTCCGTTGAGACCCAAATACTTTTGCTGCGATCATCACATTGCAGTGAGAGATACACTCCGTTTTGAGAATAATTATCCTTCCATAGTGATCGAATATTAATTGTTTGCATATCCCTCGTTTTGGGATCCAACGATACAATCTCATTAGATGTGACAAACCACATTCTTCCGGAAGAATCCTGATCGATTCCACACGTCACTGGTCCAGGACCCATTTTCACATCTACAGTAGATATCCGAAGATCATTTGTTCTATTCCTATCGATAACAATGATCTTCTCTTCTGTTTGAACCCAAAGCGATCCTATTTTATCGACAAATAATGAACGGACATTCTGTGTCTCGATTGTTGTGGAACCAACGGAATAATTCTGAAAGTACTCAAATTGAAGATTGTCGGTTGAAATTTTTGTGTGTGATCCATTCTGGTGTACAATTCTAATCAATCCTGCATTCGCAGTTCCAATCCAGATTCTACCGGAAGAATCTTCGACGATCGATGTTATGCGTAAATTGTTTCCCGAAGGTGCAACCGGAATGGTTAATGGAAGCCGTCTTAAGTATTCCGTAGATGGGTCAAAAAGATTGATCGTTCCATCCAAAAACCCGATCCAGATGATCCCTGAAGATGAGATAAATAATTTGCTGATGAACCCTGAAGAAAGTGATAAAGAGTCCGATGGATCATTTCGATAATTTTTGAATGTATATCCGTCAAACCGGCTAAGACCGTCAAACGTACCGAACCAGAGAAATCCGCGATGATCCTGTACAATGGAACTAACGAAATTCTGGGCAAGTCCATCATTAGTTGAGAACCGTTTATACGTGGTTTGGCTGAAAAGCATGCCAAGAAAGGAGAGAGTGAAACAGAGTATTGTGAAGAACTTCCTATTTTTTTTCTCAATTGGCATGGAAAAAGTATAACAAATAATTTCAGTAATTCAAATTACGCAGGAAGAATAATTGAGAAGATAGAGCCTTTCGGAAGATTGCTTTTTACTGTAAGTGAACCATTGTGCTGCATAATAATTTGCTGTGTGATTGCAAGTCCCATTCCGGTGCCATTCGGTTTTGTTGTAAAATAAAGATCAAATATTTTTTCTTTCATCTTTTCTTCTATCCCTGTTCCAGAATCAATAATTTCAATCCTCACTTCATTTCCCCTCGTAACAAGAGAAAGTGATATCGATCCTCCTTCCGGCGTTGCATCCAAAGCATTTTGAAGAAGATTAAGCACTGCTTGAGTCATTTGTTCGACATCGATGAAAAGCGGAGTTTCTTCGGCGTGAGATATAAAATTAATTTTCTTTTCTTTCGCCTGAGATTGGAATAATGTGGAAAGATGTTTTATCAATACCATCGATGATACATGCGATAACGTAATTTTTTTCGGCCTTGCGAATGTTAAAAATTGTTGGACAATCCCATTCACGCGAACTGATTCTTTTTTGAGAACTCCGGTAAGTTCTTTATATTCTTTTAATCCTTTCTTTGGTAAAAACTCTTTATCAAATCGCTGCGCGATCATTGATATCGCATTCAATGGATTCCTAATTTCATGAGCAACACCTGCTGCTAACTCTCCCATTGCAGTCAATTTCTCTTTTCGTTGGATCTCTCGTTCCAATCGTTTAGACTCAGTAAGATCTTTGATCAATATTGTCTGGCTTTCTGTCGAACCATCTTTTTTGACAGTATTGGAAACAGAAATAAATAGAGAATACTCCATTTCATTAATAATCAAAGTGATATCCCGCAATGTGTCACGGTGTGTTTCAATGATCGTTTGAAGTGAATTCCGTAATCCATCTGGGATTTCTTCAATCGTTCTTCCTAAGAGATTTTCCGATGGTATTCCGAAGAACTCTTCCGCACGTTGATTAAAAATTGAAATACGTCGTTGATCATCAAATGTTATCACAATATCCTGCATCGAGTGAAGGATATTCTCCGTAAACTGCTGAACACGTTCATATTTTTTCGACATCAATTGGTAATTTTGATTTGCCAAAATTGCAGTAAAAATAACAACACCGATGGAGATCAATACCAATGTCATAATAAACATTCTGCGCCACATCCGGTTTTCAACGGATCGGATCTCATCCATTGAAATCCCGATTCGTAAAAGACCAACAATGGATTGTTCAATTCTTAATGTTCGTATAACTTCAAATACTTCACGCTCGCGGAACAACGTTTGCCGCGTAATAGTAGAATCGGTGGATATGGCGTTCTGCAAAACGGAATCATTATCGAGTCGAGACATTTCGGAAATACCTTGCGTTGCGGCAATAATTCCGACACTGTCCTGAAGCACAACATATTCTATTCCGCTGTTATTACTCAGATCATTGATGAGTCTTCCAATGCCAATCTTTTTTCGGAATTCGACAATCTCTTTTGCATCGAGCGTGAGAACGATTGCGCCATGATTCCGACCTGAACGTTTCACTGCAACTGCAAATCGTTTCCCATCCATAAAGCGCGATTCTTTAAAACCAATAGTCATTCGATCCAGATCACCGCTAAGAATTGGAGCAAAAACTGGTGAAGACATATTTTGGTCGCGCATTGCCATTCCATATCCAAGAGGAGTATGACTGCTGAGAATTCTCTTTCCTTTGGAGTCAAAAATATGGATGCGAAATATTCCATTCTCAGATGCAATACTCGCAAGATCGGTCTGTTTTAGACTGTTTGCACTATCTAATCGCGCAATGAAATAAGCATTATTATAGAGACGCTCGGCGAGTTGTTGTTCGATATAATCCGATGAGAGAACGATATTTGAACTGCTTCGTTCCACAATTTCAGCAAGAGAAACTGAATGTTCTTCCAGCAAATGAAACAATTCAGTTTTGCTTTGCCGTAGTTCAACGTATGCGGAAACAAACATCAATACTGCAATACTAAATGCTACAGCAATGATGTATCGAGGTTGGATAGTTTGCAGGATCTTCACTTGAATTGATTGTTTTTGATATATGATGTTAGTTCTTTGGAAGATACATGACTAATAATCGAAAAGCGAACCCAATAGCAGTTTTATACAGTTTGTGGTTCAAAAGGTACCAATTCAGCAATAGAGAATACTTTCATCAAGGAGAGAAGATGCGTCTTTTCTAGAAGAACACTCTCATCCATAGTTCTATGCGCTCCTGAACTTGCTTACTGCCATACTCTGTTAGATTACCACCGATGAGTGCGCTGGGCCAGAAAATAAATTCAATGTTTGTAACCGGTTTGTAATTCATTTGAAGTGATAGAAGGAAACTCTTGTCAGCAAGATTATAAATGGTATAAAGAGACGGTGTGAAGTAGAGCATGTCAAACGGTTCGGGGTAGATGATTTTGAAGTACAAATAATCCTGCATCAGCGTGCTGCTGCGAAAATATGTTTGACTGATTCCGAGCGCTTGTTGTATAGCCAAAGGGTTATTATTTACAGTTCTCTTCTGTAGATAGTTACCATACAGTTGGTATTCACTTGTTGTCAATCCAAGCCCGTTATGATAATATTCTGCAATGATCGTGACATTGGTTTCACTTAAATACCGTGCACCATATAGATAAGAATAATTATCGGCTGAACTGAAATTAATAGAATCGTTCACAATTGAATACCGCTGTGAATTCAGATTAAGACTGACCTCTCCATGAATCTCAAAATTCTCTTTAAGATTTCTGGCAAAATCTATTCCGTATCGTTTTGGTTTGTCTTTACTGTAATACGCCATCACATCAATGTCCGTGTCCCACAGTAGAAAATATGTTTTCAAAGCTATATCAGTTTTCTCAACGTCACCATACCTGCTGTTCAATAACTCAGAGGAGGGAATCACAACGAACATCATTGCGAAACTTTGCAACACATCAGATTCAAAACTTTTTATGTATTCAACGTTCGCAGAGAGCAAACCTGCCTGAGCAAGTTCCGGATTTTCCGGATCTTTGACAGAATTGACAAAGCCGACTGGATTGAACGCATATCCTTTTCCCCAACTATACATGAGTTTACCAGACTGCAGAGTAACATTAAGCGACGGATTGAAACTTCCATAGGATTCAAACAAATCAAATTGTGCATTAGCATCGCTGTAATACGTTGCATGTGTCTTTAGAACAAATCCCAAATCACCCGTTCGATAGTCGGCATTCAGATATGGTTCTATTTTATATTGTGAAACTAGAGTTGGCGATGATCGTTCTTTGAAGAATTGAAGTTTGTACTGCGCTGAGTTTTGGTCCATGTTGAACAGAGTATATTTAACATCAAGATTGCCACTCCATTCAAGTTTCTTTTCTTGCTCCGGTGGAGTTTCTAAAAGTTCTTCTTCTTGTCCGAACAATCCTCCCGTTGATACGAACAACAAAAACAATATAAGCCATTGGGAATGACTCACTATTTTAGATCTCCTAATCGACCCATATAGTTCAGTGTAAATACCTCGTCTGGGAATTGTCGTTTTTTAATAGATTGATAAATCATCAACGATCGATACCCTTTGTATAACGGACTGTATGTTTCTATAACAGAAGGTCGAATCAAGCCCCCTCCAAAATTTTTATCCTTTTTGAATTCGAGCGTTTTGATAAGCATACCGCTGGCGGAATATGCTTCAACTTTTCGGAGTATATTTTTGTCTTTCGTGATCCACATTTTAAGTTTGTCGTACGCAACAGATTTGTTCTTTGCTTTCAAATCAAGCAAATTCTCTTTTTCCGTTCCGATGCCAAACGTTGCGTTATATTCTGCAGAATATTCCAACTGCATAATGTCTGCATTGTTGAAAACTCCTCCAACGACTGATTGGAGGCTTGTAATCCTTACCGGCTTGTTCACTTTAGGAATATATAGCCACATATTATCACCCACACGAAGTGTTGCTCTTCCTTTTTCGCTTGCGGGCGAAATATAAAGTAATGCAATTTNNTTATTGAAAAGAACATAAATTCTTTTTTTGAACCATCCGGTTCCTCATTGATCAGTGTGCGATACGAGGCATACGATTCAGGCAATAAATTATCATCTACTGTTTTAAGCAGAGTGTTTGCATCCTGGGAAAGAACTGATGCGTTGAAAAAAAAAGTGCTTACTACAGTGATGAATATCTTTTTCATTCTTTTATACTCTCCCAGCGTCCATTAACTTTTCTCTCATACAGAAATACCCAATCATAATTCCAAAAAATCGAGTATTCTTTTGTTCTACACATGTCCTAATGCATCGACGGGCTCCATTTTTGAAGCTTTATACGCCGGCTGCGCACTCGCAAATACCGATACGAGCATAACTATAAATACCACCCACACAATTTCGCTTGCAGGAATCCTTGGAGCAAGTGAAATATTCATTTCGCCGAATGAAAAATTTATCTTTATAAAATTCATCAACCAGAGAATCCCAAGTCCAATAACAGTTCCTGCCACCGTACTGAGTAGTCCCATCGAAAAACCTTCAACAAGGAATAATGCTAAAATGCGAGATGGCGGAGTTCCGATTGCGGCAATCGTTCCAATCTCGCTGATACGTTCGTATACAGACATCGTCATAATATTGAGAATGCTGACAAGAACAATTGAAATGAGAATGAACTTCACGACAATAATAAGCAAATCTACAATACGTGCAATACTTGCAAATGCGGAAAGTTGCTCCCATGTATGAACTTCGGCTGGAGAGATCGGTGAACTGAGTTGTTGCTTCAGATCATCAGATACATTCTTAAGTTGGCCAAAGTTTTTGAGATGCACGGCAATTTCTACAATTTCAGGCTGGTCCATTCTCAATAACGTCGCGGCATCTTTTATATGAATGTATCCGTCTTTTCCCGACGGACCAAAAACATTTTCCAATATTGCAGCTATACGAACTGTAATTCCGTTCACCGAACCTTCTTTGTTTGTTGCAATCAATACTATTTCGTCGCCGACATGGAGTGAAAGACCTTTCATCAAATTTTCGGGAACAAGAATTTCACCGGGTTGAATAAAGTGCAGCGGATCAGACACGGTTCCCTTTATTCTCTTGATCAGATCGGGGCATGTTGCAATCTCATTCTCCGGAGTAATTCCGCTCAAACGGATATTTGATGTTTGTGCATAGTTACTGATCATCGCACCAAATTTAATGCGCGGACTGTACGCAGAAACTTCAGACATTGATTTCAGTTTTTGTTCAACGGTTTTCAGTTCGGTTGTTGATAGTGTAATATTCAACGGTAGATTATCAATCGACTCAACGTACCCTTTTTTGTGTATCTGTAAATCCCCAAGTGATGAGTTCGTAAGAATTCCGATCATCTGTGTTTTAAATGAGATCGCCAGTCCGCCAAAAACAATGACGAGGACAACTCCAAAAGCAATAAGAGACGATGTTAATACCGTACGCCGTTTGTACCGGAATAAATTACGAATGCTGATTTTAAGTAAGTTTCCCATAATGTTCGGTTATTGTTCGTTCTTCACTTCGCGGTGTGTAATCGCTCCGTCTTCAAGTGTATATAGGATCTCTGCTTCGCCGACAATTCTTGGATCGTGTGTGGAAAAAATAAATGTCGTACCAAATTCATTCTTCATTTCGTGCATAATGGTAATAACCTTAAACGCAGTTACACGATCGAGATTGGCTGTCGGTTCGTCTGCAAGAACAATTTGCGGATTGGTGACTAATGCACGCGCCACAGCCACGCGTTGCTTCTGCCCACCGGAAATTTGGTTTGGAAATTTATTTTTTTGATCAACCATTCCAACTTTTTCTAAGAGTTGCATTATCCGGTCGTNNCAGCACTGGATACTCAACATTTTCATACACCGTTAGGACAGGAATGAGATTGAAATTTTGAAAAACGAATCCGATGTTTTTCCCGCGAAATGCAGCGCTTTCGGCACGGCTGAATAAGCCAACATCCACATCATTAATCAGTACTTTCCCTTGGGTGGATTTATCCAAACATCCGATCAAATTGAGAAGTGTTGATTTACCGCTTCCCGATGGTCCAATGAACGACACAAATGAGCGGGAATCTATTTCAAGATTGATATTTTTTAGCGCTGTAACGGGTACTTCCCCGGTTTGGTATTGTTTTGTGATATCTTGCAGCTGAATGAGGCTCATATTGGGATTCGTATGATGTTTTATCTATCTATTACTGATAATATGATGCTGCCTAATTGTATAACGGTTCACCAATATTTCAGACCGTTGTTCTAACTATATAATCGTCAAATCCAGTGTATCTTCCTATTCGTTCAATCGTAATGGTCAATTAGAGAAGGGAACACTTATTTCTAACGTGAAAGCATTATTCTTGTAGCTGTAAAATGAGTCGTTCGAAGAGTTGTGAATAACATCAACCGCCCCTTTAAGAGAAAATCCGATATCATCGAAATTTTTCTGCAGTCCTATATTCACATATGACCGAGTATCAATTCGCTGAGCGGCAACAATATTTCCATCCCAATCATATGCTGAGAGTGTTGAATAGAGTTTATCCTGTATACCGCCGGATAATTTCAGCGTGATCGATTCTGAAAGAAGCGCGGTTATTACGGCATTCGTATGAAAGCCTTCATATCCATAATGATCATCAAACAGCTCATCGTCTGATATAAATCCATACTCTGAACTAAGATATCGGGTCTGCTTTTGAATGTTCCATTGATATCGTTCCGTAATACTCACGCCTAATTCATCGGTGATGCGCTGACCAAGTTTAACCATTCCCGTTAATTGAGTAACGCTGGGCAGCAGAGATGACATCACTCCTTTTCTCATCGATGATGAAGATCCGGATGGAGTCGATGAATAGAATTTTGTTCCAAGGTCGGATTGCACTATTGCTGTGGTTGTTGGCGTTACAGCAAATGCAGCGTGCGCAAATACAGCGTGTTCTGTATAACTAAAATCTTCCAGAGATGAAAAACTTATTGATTTAAACGAATAACCGAACTTATTGATCAGCCATTCACTCGCAAAATATTTATAATTGATGAAACCGGAGAGTTGTGAATGATCAAATATTACGTAATCATCACGATTGATACTTGTTCCAAGCAATCCTCCCGTCGTAAGAACATTTTGATCTTCTTCACCATACAACTGAATAAACTCCGCATTANNTTCTCTGCAGGAATGATTCATAATAGGTAAACGTACCGTCGTAATACAGACTTGTGAAACTACTTTCGTTGTCCCAGGAATACCCGCTGTTAAGATTGAACGTGGTGACATTGCTCTTTAATTGAAGAGCATTATTATTCACATTGTCATCAGCCATTGAACTTATTGTCGGTCGAATATTGAATTGAGCTGAAAGTATCTGTCCAGACACGAACAATGAAATAATTATTAACGCGGGAATTGATTTGATTGTTTTCATTTTTGTCTTCCTTGTTGGCGTTTACCGGTTTGTTTTCCTGTGTCCATTTTCCCGCGACGGAATCCCAATCCTTGTTCACGATTATCACAGATTCCGTCTCCGTTTGCATCAATAAACTGATCGTGCGTTTTTACTGTTGTTGTTTTTCCTGAACGCTGATTTTCTTTTGCATCGTCAATTCCGTTTGCGTTCAGGTCTTTCATAGGAACGATCGTTTCCTTTTCTTTCTTTTTCTGTTGTTCCGAACTCTGCATTGTTTGAGCAACGCTTGATTGAACAATCATCAGAGATATTAGGACGATAACTTGTTTGAACATTAACTGTCTCATAAATCACTCGCTATTAATTAGAACCGTTTCTTCTGCCGCGTTCCATTGACCCGGATATGATCTGCTCAAATTCGGCTGTTGATAGATATTGAGGGACATATGTAACACCTTGCATTTTTAAGTTCTTTACAAATGCACGCAGGTGATTTCGCGATCCGCGCATAAGATTGTCATAGACAAATGTTATATCCTGATTATCTGTCTCTTGTAAATGTTTTTGAAGGTCAACAATATCAACTTCTTCAATGGTTGCTCCAACTTTTAATGCATCGACAACACTCTTGTTCCCCTCTACGATAAGTCCATTATAGAGATTTTGCAGTACTTCATTATTAAATACTCCCGCGCCATTTCCACCAACAGGATCTTGCAGTGAATATCTGGTCAATAACGATAGAATAGCATCCATGTGCATTTGTTCGCTGCGGGTAATATTTGAAAATGGACGCAGGTTCCATTTATCATACAATACAGAATAAACGTCACGAGCAAGTTTTTCTTCTTCACGCATGTACAACAAGCCATTTGTTTCGTCAACTGACACTGAATCTGCCGCAATATCGTCAATTGACGCCAACATCGATGCTGCATCTTGATCCATATAATTTGAATATTGTCCCATGCTTTCATCTGCAGTTGGTCCTGTTATTCCTTTATCGCATCCTATTGCAGTAATCATTATTGCCAAGGTCATTAGAAGTGAGAACGAGATTTTTTTCATTGTTTTATCCTTTGAATAGTAATTATTAATTTGATGATTATTAGTGTGTATGGAGGGTTCACACTCTCCATACACTATTGAACACTTACTTTCTGCCGCCGCGATTCATGCTTCCTTTAGATCCTGTTCCATCGCAAACACCTGTTCCTGTGCCAGTGCACGTGCCGCTACCGTTGCCCGTGCCATCTTTTGGACCGTTACCTTTGTAACCGGTTCCGTCTTTTGGTCCAGTCCGTTTTCCTTTTGCTGTATTTCCGTTTTTCTGTCCTTGATGTGTACCGACATTGTCACAAATTCCGTCGCCGTCCTGATCAACAAAATATTGACCTTGACCTTTTGGTGTTCCGGTCCCTTTGTTTTGAGCAGCTGCTGTTTCTGTGAACATTAATCCAAGAGCAAATACAACTGCAAGTGTGAGTGCTGCGTTAATGATGCGTTTCATAAAACCTCCTGTATATATTTTGAATTGGTAATTAGTTGATTGTGCTTGTTGCGTTATACTCTTAGTATTACAACTGCCGTGCCAGAAATTATTTGGAGGTTTTATTGAGAATAATTAAGAATCTACATTCAGAGAGGAACAACTACGACACTTCTGTCGATATGATTCGACAATAATGTCGAACAATTATTTGAATTGTACAACGAAAGGACTTGCAATGGAATGTAGCAATTGAAGCAATCTAAATATCGAGATAACAGAAATGGGTTAAGGAAAATTTTGCAGTGGTAAGTATTGACATCCGATTATTTCACTCCCCACTTTTTAAGTCGGTAACGTAAGTTTCTCTCAGACAATCCAAGCTGTTCGGCTGCTTTTGATTGGTTGTTACCATGGATTCGCAGGGCTTCAAAAATCAGATCTTTTTCCAATTTTTCGATCTGTTCAGAAAAAT
>DMPG01000220.1:0-7843 GCA_003456055.1 Bacteroidota bacterium
ACCACAGATGCCGTTGTTATTTTTGATCCGACTAATGCAATGATTGACAGCGTACTATATAGTCCGTCGTGGGGTGGTTCAGGAGGAAGGTCGTTGGAACGAGTAGATACTTCGGTCAATTCAACATTTGAATCAAATTGGAAAACATCCGTTCATCCGTTGGGCGCAACACCCGGAACGATCAATTCGGTAACTCAGAAAACATTTGATGCAGCTGTTAGCAGAGCGACGATTTCTCCGCAGTTCCCCGTAACGGGAAATTCAATTACTATCTCCTCAGTCGTTAAAAATATCGGGAAACACGATCTTTCATCCATTCAATTTCGACTGTTCAATGACGCAAATAGCGATTCAATATTGACCACGAATGAATTACAATTTCAGCAGAATATTTCTACACTTTTATCAAGTGATTCTACAACTGTTCTTACAATACTTTCCCCTCTTGCTCAAGGAAAACATTTATTGGGAATTAAAATTTCATCGTTAACTGATGAAGATACTACAAACAATACTTTATTCTTGTCGGTGACTGTTGGAATTCCGCCAAGAAATATCGTCGTGAACGAAATCATGTATGCGCCTGCTGGCGATATGCCTGAATGGATCGAATTGTATAACAACAGCGCCGAACCAATTTCTATTTCTCAATGGAAAATTTCTGACAACGGTTCCACAAAAATATCGATTGCTAATCAATCGGCTTCAATAGCTTCTCATTCATATTGTATTGTTACGACAGATTCTTCGCTTACAAATTTTTTCCCGATTTCCTCACCGGTATTTGTTGCTCCATTTTCTGCATTGAACAACACTACACCGGATGCTGTTGTAGTGTACGATGAACGAGGGGCAACAATGGACTCCGTGTATTATCGGCAATCATGGGGCGGACTTAATGGGAATTCGTTGCAGCGATTTGATTTCTTTGGACCATCGTCCGATTCCATTAACTGGAGAACTGCTGTACCAAATCCCGGAATTGAGAATCCATCTGCAAGAAAAGAGATTGATGCCGAAATAAAAAATATATCTACCGCAAAAATCACAAATGGAATTCAAATATCGGCAACAATATTCAATCAGGGAAGACAAATAATAAATGGACTGACCGTAAAGTTTTATCACGATAAAAATCGGGACAGTACTATGCAAGAAACCGAATTGATCGATTCATCAGTTGTATCAACACTACAGCCTTTGGATTCGGTCACACTTCAGTATAATTGGAATGTTCAGATTCAGGGAATGCAATCGATCATTGTTACTGTTGAAGCTGTAAACGATATGCGGTTATCAAATAATTCTCAAAAGATCATCGAAAAAAATAATTTTGCACCCCAAACGCTTGTGATCAACGAGATCATGTATGAACCGCTTCCGGGAAAAGCTGAATTTGTAGAATTGTTCAACCGCACTGTCGATACGATTGATATTGCTCAGTGGAAATTGATGGATCAGCCAAGTTTATCCGGAAGCAGAGCGATCATTCCATTATCTACACTTACAGCTTTTGTTCCGCCGAATGGTTTTTTTCTCATCGCTTCTGATTCTTCGATCGTTACACAATTTCCTGTGCTTGACCAAAAAAATGTTGTTATCAATCCATCGTTAAGTCTTAGCAATAGCGGCGAAGATCTTGTTCTTGTTGACTTGACCGACACACCAATTGACAGTGTTCGATATTCTCCGTTGTGGCATATGAAAAACCTGACTTCCTCGGGAAGATCACTGGAGCGGATCAATCCTTCTATACTAAGTAATGATACAAGAAATTGGAGTTCTTCAGTTTCATCAACAGGTTCAACCCCTGCGTCTTCTAATAGTATTTTCACAAAATCAACAGCGCAAAATTCGTCGTTACACCTTTCCCCCAATCCGTTTTCACCGGATAACGATGGATTTGAAGATTTTCTATCGATCAATTATTCTCTTCCAGCCAACAGCACAACTATACGCCTCCGTATTTATGATGTGTCCGGAAGATTGATCCGCCGTCTTGCACAAAACGAACCTTCCCCATCAACTGGATCGATCATTTGGAACGGAATGGATGATGACGGACATCGCGTCCGCATTGGAATGTATATTATTCTGTTTGAAGCGTTGGATAATTTCGGCGGAACGGCAAAAACAATGAAAGATGTTGCCGTAGTCGGAAGAAAACTATGACCACAGCATTGTAAATTTTCTGCAGCTTTTAGAATTTCCTTCTTTATTTCGTCACAATATTTTTCCTTCACAATATTGGAAATGTCCATACTTGTACTATATTAATGTAATGACGATCAAAGAATTTTTCAAACAGGAATACGATAATATCTTTCGCTTTCATCGAAGCGGTGCTAGCGGATTAGAGGTTGCATCTGAACTTTCTCAATTAGTCGATTCCACTCTAACAAAATTGTGGGAAGAACTTTCTGAAGGACCGCGCACGACATTCGCTGTTGTTGCGCTCGGCGGTTATGGACGATTTGAAATGGCTCCTCACAGCGATGTTGATGTAATGATCCTCTTCAAAGACGAACAGACAAAAACTACAAATGCAGAAACAGCACAGCAATTCCTTCATTCCTTATGGAATCTCGGTTTCGACGTTGGACACAGCGTCCGCACGATCAAGGATTGTTTGAATCTCTATCAAACCGATGTTGATGTTTGGGCTTCGGTGCTGGAAAGCCGGTATGTCTGCGGGAATTCAGAATTGATGGACCAATACACCAATGCGTTCCTCTCTCATATTGAAAAACATCAGGACCTCAAGTTCATTTCGTCGGTGATAAACGGCGTTGATGAACGTCATAAGAAATATGAGCATTCCGTAAAATTACTCGAACCGAATCTAAAGAACAGTGCCGGAGGAGTCCGTGATCTTCACTCGCTGGTATGGATCTACCGATCGACCAATGTCAAATATTTTTCTCTCAATCCATTTCGCTGCAACGAGTCGGGATGTGTGACGTTGTTCCATCAATTGGCTGATGACGGGATCATCTCGCATGAAGAAATGCACGAAGCGATACGGGCGTTCGATGGAATACTTCGAATGAGGAATGAACTGCACTATTATTCCCTATCGCAGCAGGATATCCTTGAATTCTCAAAACAATTGGAGATTGCTCGAGCAATCGGTTACCGCCTGGCAACGCCGGTAGAATCCGTAGAAGTTTGTATGCGTGAATATTTTCTGCATGGACGTATTGTCTATCGGTTGAACAAACTGCTAATCAATCAATTTCGAAAAAGCGGAACACCATCAGTCTGGTCAACAATGCGTAAACAGGTGCTTGATGATCTGTATCTGATCCGGAACGAGCAATTGTTTGTTCAAAATGGTTCAAAAGAATTCTCCTCGCCTGCAGATGTCGTTCGTGCATTCTACTGGTGTGGTGTTCATTCCGTTGAAATGAGCTCCCCACTTCACTCGTCTTGCGCCGCGCTGCTCAGGAATCAAAAGTTCTTTGCAGCAGATACAACAATGGTTGCACACATACTCATGGAAATTCTTCGGCTGCCGGAAAACGTTGCTGCCACACTGCAAATGATGAATGATGCCGATGTGCTGGGAAAGATCATCGAAGAATGGGGAAATCTGGTTGCATTCTTCCAACACAGCATGTATCACTATTATACCACGGATGCACATACTCTTATTGCTCTTGAACACGCTGAGAAACTGCAAAAAGAAGATAGTGTGCTGGGAAGAACATTTCGGTCGCTTTCCAATAAAGAGACTCTCTACTTAGCAATTCTCTTTCACGATATTGCAAAACCGCAGGGAATTCAGGGACACGAGATCACCGGCGTCGATATGTGGAAAAAAATTCAGACACGGTTTGAATTCCCGGATGAACACGATGATGTTGCATTCCTCATCAGGAATCATTTGATCATGGAGCAGATCGCGTTCCGCCGTAATACCAATGATCGCGCAACGGTCGAAGAATTTGCAAAGAACTTTTCCCGTCCGGAACAGCTCGATCTGCTGTTCATTCTTTCATACGCCGATCTTTCTGCGGTGAATAAAAATGTATGGACAAGCTGGAAAGAGATGCTGCTGCAGGAATTGTATTTAAAGACTCGAAAATATCTGACGCAGAAATCGGAACCTGCCGAACAAACGATTTCTACACCATTTTCATTGAAAGAGATTGACGAGTTTGAGCTGCAGATCAAAGTATTGGATACGGTTTCCGTTCTTTTTAAAAGTGAAGATGCTCACACGAAAGTCGTTGTCATCACCCGCGATGCTCCGTTCCTTCTTTCGACCATCTGCGGTGTCCTATCCGCCAACGATGTGAATATCTTCGATGCGCAGATCTATACGCGGGAAGATGGTTTTGTAATGGATTCGTTCCGCGTTGTGGATGCAGCGACAAAAAAAATGCTGACAACAGAACTTCAAGCAATGATCGTCCGTGATATGGAGAATGTTCTTAAACAGAAAGAAACGCTAGAAAAATTATTCGACCGCCACCATCGCCGATGGAAACGGCGAGCAAAACCTCTGATGCATTCGAATATCCGCATTGATGTTGAATTTCAGGATGGCTCGCAGCATACGATCATCGATATCTATGCACCTGATATGACCGGTTTTCTCTACAAGATCACGCAAACCTTATCGAAAGCGAAATTACAGATCGATTTTGCAAAACTCGCAACGCGCGGTGATGGTATCGTTGACTCATTCTATGTTCAAACAAAGGATGGAAAAAAAATATCATCGGAAGAAGAGAAGCTCTTTCTTCGCGAGAAAATATTGCATACTATTCAGCAGTTAATGAATGTTCAGCTTGAAATGTAGCAACACAACGGATAAAAGGGCATGCCACAAAGACACAAAGTCACAAAAGATTTTTAGAAACACTGCTTGGTGTCTTTGTGACTTCGCGGCAAAATTTTTATGGGTACTAAAAATCAAAAATCAATCGGCGTATTCGATTCCGGTATTGGCGGATTGACCGTGGTGCGCGCATTGCTGGAAAAACTGCCGAATGAGAATATCGTCTACTTTGGCGATACCGCGCGCGTTCCGTACGGATCAAAATCTGCACAAGTTGTGCGTGAATATACCCAGGATGATACTGACTTTCTTCTTTCCAAAGATGTAAAAATGATCGTTGTTGCATGCAACACCGTTTCCGCCGTTGCGCTGGATGTGGTACAAAAGCGGGCAAATCTGCCTGTCACCGGCGTGATCATTCCGGGCGCGGAAGCAGCGATGAATTCTACAAAGAATAAACGGATCGGCGTGATCGGAACTGCGGGAACAGTGAATAGCAACGCGTACGCTCATGAATTGAAGCGATTGAATAATTCGGTGAATGTGTTCAGTAAAGCCTGTCCGCTCTTTGTTCCCCTTGTAGAAGAAGGCTGGCTGGAGAATAAAGCAACGGAGTTGATCGTTAATGATTACCTTTTTCCGCTCATCACCGAAAAAATTGATACACTGATCCTCGGATGCACTCACTATCCTCTATTGAAAAGAACGATTTCAAAAGTTACAAAAGGTGCCGTTACATTGATCGATTCCGGTGAAGCCGCCGCTGCAACAGTAGAAACAATGCTTGAGAAGCTTGATCTGCGAAATACCAGTAAAGAAAAACCGAACGTGCAGTTCTTTGTGAGCGATGCTCCGGAGAAATTTACTTCTGTTGGAGAATTGTTCTTCGGAAAGAAACTGGGTGTTGTGCGAAGAGTTGTTATTGGGAAAGGGTAAATAAAAGGATGAAGGATGAATTATGAAGGATGAAAAAATGATAATTCATAAAACCAAAGCATCACAAACACTATCCAATCAATGACAAACAAACAATGACAGCATTTCGTTGAAAATAATCCTCACAAATATTCTATTCTTCTTTTTATTATTTTCACACAATCTCACCGCTCAAACCAAAGGAGACTTCTTTATCGGATATGGATTTGAATTCCCGAGCGGCGGATATCTTTCATTGCGGTACTATCCTGCCGATAAGATCGGCGTTGAGGTGTATACAAGTGCGTTCTGGTATATCTTTAATTTTGGAGCGCGCGCAAACATTCATGTTCAGGAGGCATTGCCGCATACATTCATCTCCATCGGATATTCACACATCACTGCTTACAATCCCGGCGCTGTGCACGACACAAGCAATTCCGAATTATTATATTTGCAGCGTACAATGGACGGAATTGATCTGGGTATTGGACGCGAGCTTGAATACGATTATAAACATTTTTCGTTTCAACTCGGTCCAACATACATCCTGAAACTTGAGGATAGTTATGTTGATAACAATAGGAAGATCGAAACGGAAGAAATATCTACACTGTTTTCTTATTTTTTTGTCGCCACACAATTGAATCAATTACCCGAAAAGAATCCAAAACCGATCTATGTAAAATAATATTTGAATGATTCTTATGTTTTGCGGAACTCTGTTCCGCATTTTTGTAAAACCGAGTTCTGTTGAGACTATGAAAGATCTCAAACCTCATTACCGCAGAAGATTGCCGCATTATCAACCCAAAGATTCAATTCTTTTTGCAACATTCCGGCTGGCAAACTCTCTTCCAAAAGAAATTATTGCACAACTTCACCAAGAACGCGAAGAGCGCGAGAAGGCTATAAACAAAGAAAGCAATATTGAAAAAAGATTATCTCTGATCGTAGAGGAACAGAAAAGATATTTTGGGCATTTTGATAGTTACTTAGATCGAATTAGTACAGAAATACGCTGGCTTGAAAATGTTCATATTGCAAAACTTGTTTATGATGCAATACTGTTTTACAATACTATCGAATATAACGTAATAGCATTCTGCATTATGCCAAACCACGTTCATCTCATGGCTGATATGACGCGAAAAAATATTCCGCTCCACAGTATACTTAAGCGCATTAAAACATTCACTGCTCTAAAAGCCAATTCAATCCTGAACTGTAGTGGTCAATTTTGGCATAATGAAAACTATGACCATGTAGTACGAGATGGAAATGAATTACGAAGAATAGTAACTTATATTTTGGAAAATTCGGTAAAAGCAGGTTTATGCAAGAGATGGGAAGATTGGAAATGGACCTACATTGACATGAAATATTTGGAATAGCTGTATCGCGGAATTCCATTCCGCATTTTTGTAAACCGCTGACCGGAGGTCAGCGATACAGTTACAAACTCATCCAGTAACTCACCTTCACCACATACACATTATCCGGTGATGTTCGTAAGAATGTGTTATCAAGGTTCGTTCCAAGACTGGTATTATATCCCCCATTTTGTTCAAACGCACGACCGTGCGACCATACAAAATAGAACGTGCTTCCTTCGCGATATTCCCACCGGAGGACAACATTTGTTTGCAATGACGTTTCATTGAAATCTTCATTCAGGGAATAATTATACGGCGTCAAATTTCTGTTTGGATTCAACAATGAATATGTTGTCATGTCAAAATTCCCTTTTGCCCAGAAAAATTGATTGTATATCTGCAGTGAAAGATCGTGGGTAAATAAGATTGAACCACGAAGAGTGAGGTCAAGTCCATCAACATCACGTTTTGCATATAATGCAGCGGGAGCAACTGCTGCAAACGGGACAAGGGTATCTACAAGTGAATTGACAAATTTATCAAGATCACGCTCGATCAGATATCCCACCGAAAGTTCATATTCCATTGACGATGTCGGACGAATAACCATCGATGCTTCTGTATTCGATTCAATTCCACTGTTCTCAAATATGCGGTAATTTTCTTCCGCATTAACAATGATCATATTACGACTGTCGCTTTCAATCTCTCCACGGATAAAAAAACTTGACGGTTTGTTAAAGACACCGTATCCGCGCGGTTCATA
>DMPG01000220.1:7904-10520 GCA_003456055.1 Bacteroidota bacterium
TAATTCCAGCGTAAATGAGGATTGAAATTGAGATTGTACGAACGGAAATATTCGCCGGGTGTAAAATTTCTGTATGTCAGATTTGCGCCGACACCGTGATCATTCGGGCTTCGGAAAAAACCAATATCATTGATGAAATATTTTCGAGAAGTAAAATCATAACCGATACTGTACAGCCAATCACCGCTTACCCGTCCAATATTTATTTTTCCGGCAGAACCTTGCTGCATATACGGTTGAGCGGTCACTCTGCCGAACTTATTAATGAACTTTGTTCCGTGTGAGACTGCAAGAAAACCATTCACTCTATATTTACTGCTGTCGAACTTTATGTCCCAGTCCGTACCACCGGTGTATGCGGGAACACTCCCATCGCGAGTTGTTCCTGTAATGATCGCACCGATATTCGAGTTTCCCCAAAAATCTTGTTTGATTCGAAATAAATTGTACGATGCACTTGGTTCTGCCCGAAGTGTCTTTATGCTGCCAAGCGTATCACGATAGGAGAATTGTTCTTCATCGGTCAATCCTGTAAGAATTCCGATCGAAGTCCCCCCTTCTGTTTTTCCTGAAAATTTTGCTGCTCCAAGGATCGTTCCGGTGCGCGGTTCATCCGTGATGACCTGTCCGTCACCAGGCAGGCGAATACCGATTGGTCTTCCAATTCGTCGGGAATAAAATAATCCGGGACCAAAATCACCGCCAAATGTTACAAAACGGATGATCTGTGTTCCTTCGATAAAGAATGGTCTCTTTTCCGGATAAAATGTTTCAAACGTTGTAAGGTTCAACACGGCCGGATCAGCTTCAACTTGGGCAAAATCCGGATTAAACGTTGCATCGAGTGTAAAGTTCGATGAAACTCCATATTTGATATCAACACCGGCATTTGGACGAATTTTTTCGATTTTTTCTCTTTCCGATGTTTGCGGATAATGTTCCGAAGATCCGACCGCATACGGAAGGACTTCCAATAATTTCGGCAATTTCACGTCCGACATTCCTGTCATTATTCCGAATTGCGATACAAATCCGTCTTTGTTCTTGCTCATTAAATTCCAATTGGTCTCTTCCTGTTTGCGTGAGATTCTCCGTGCGACATTCATTCCCCACGTATCATTCCCCTCGGTGAACCGTATCTGCGAAAGAGGGATCTTAAACTCCGTACTCCATCCATTCGGCAATATTTTGGTCTCCGATTCCCATACTGGATCCCAGGAATAGTCCTCATCTCTTCCGTCGTTATACATCAACTCATCGGATTTGCTGCCGGAGGGAAGTACTATAAAGATAAAGGCGGTCTGCTTATCATTGTAACTGTCGAAACCGATACCGAACCAATCCGATTCGGGAATATCGTCGCGCCGTGCAAGCCGTGAAACGATGCCGTCGGGATGCGAATCATACATCATCGCATAGATATAGAGATAATGATCATCATAGAGAATCTTGAATTCAGTCCGCTCCGATTCCGGTGATCCTTCAATCGGTTCGCGCTGCACAAAATCGGATGCTGTGTTTGCCAGTTTCCACACCTCGTCATTTCCATATCCATCAATCACCGGAGAGATTGCCGTACGAATAGCCTTTAATGATTTTGGTTGAGCTGCAAGAAGTGATACACAAACGCAGAGAAACAACGCTGTAGAAATTTTTGTCATAGTGTGTATTTTGTGTTTATAAAGAATGCGTCATAATAAAGCCAATATGAAACGGAAACGCAAGAAAGAAAAAAGGGTTGGTGCCTCTCGAANNAAAAAAGGGTTGGTGCCTCTTGAACTGTTTTTTTTTACAATTGTAGTTGATTTCGTCTTCGATATTCTTTTAAATCCTAAAATGATTTCCGCTTGAAGAGCCATCTTTTGCTCCTTTCCCTTTGTTTTCCTCATTATGATAATGTTCTAATAAGAGTTTTCTAAATTGTTTTTAACCGGACTATACTCTAATTTTGAATTGTGAAATAAAGTTAGAGTACATAAAATTCGTATGGTCAAATTCTTTTCCACATATGTTGTTATAAGCGCAAGCTTCTTAACGCTTCTTCTAGCCCAAAATTCCGGCAATGAAGATGCGTCGAAGGCGTTTTCGCAAGTTACACACGAAACGTGGACGACGGATGACGGACTTCCGCAGAATACCGTCAGTAATATCGTACAGACAAATGACGGTTATTTGTGGATGGGAACGCAGGATGGTCTTGTTCGTTTCGACGGCGTTAAATTTACCGTTTTCAACAAAAAAAATACACCTGCTTTCTACAATAACTACATTACGGTTTTATATGTCGATCGAAACGGAATATTATGGATAGGTACATATAACGGTGGATTGTTAAAATACAACAACGGCGTTTTCACTCATATCGATCAATTTCCTCAGTTATCACACAGTCATGTCCGGGCAATTTTTCAAGATAACAGCGAGACAATGTGGATTGCGCTCCGTGAGCATGGTGTTATTACCATGAAAGATTCCACGATCAGCGTGATCAATACATCCGTCGGACTGCTGACCAATGAAGTGCTTTGCTTCAGTCAAGATCTGCAAGGAAAGGTTTGGATCGGTACTGAAAAAGGAATTTCCATTTATTACAGAGGATCGATCAACAATATTACC
>DMPG01000220.1:10528-14365 GCA_003456055.1 Bacteroidota bacterium
ATGTGGATCGGTACGAACGACGGATTAATGAATGTGTTGATCGACTTCAAAGAAAAGAACCGATTCCTTACCTATACGGAAAAGAACGGATTGCCAAGCCGTATTGTCAATTCAATTTTTATTGATAAGAATGATCTCTTGTGGGTAAGAACAAAGAGCGGTATTGTTCGTTTTGATCGTGGAAATGTTTCACCCCTCACCAACAACGCTGGACAGCGATATGAACATCTAACATCACTGTTCGTCGATTCTGAACAAAATATTTGGATCGGTGCCGAAGGACGCGGACTTGAGGTTCTACGCAAGGGAATGTTCACTAACTACACGACAAAAGAAGGACTCCCTTCCAATGCAGTGCGCACAATCATGGAAGACCGTGGCCGCAATGTGTGGATCGGTGCTGACAGCGGATTGGTGAAGATGAATCGCACGGCTCCGCAAACTCTTGAGCGGTTCACAGAAAAAGAAGGAATCAAAGATAACGAAATCTACTCTATTGCAGAAGACAGAGCGGGAAAAATATGGGTGGCAACTGCCAATGGATTGAATATTATTGAGAATGGCAAAGTTAAACCGATACAACCGATCGATAAGACGAAGGAATTGATCTCTTCACACATTTTTGTCGACAGCAAAGATAGAGTATGGGTTACCTCCTCCGGAGAAGGGGTCTTTGTTTTTGAAAATGGTTCATTCAGACAGATCACAACGACACAAGGTTTGATCAGTAATTATACAAGCTGCCTGCTGGAAGATTTCCGCGGCAACATCTGGGTCGGTACGGATGGTGAAGGAATATCGGTGATCAGTGATGACGGTATAACATCCTACACCACTGAGAACGGATTGACGAATAATTTCATCCGTGCGATGTACACTTTTAAAGATAACTCAGTTTGGATCGGTACCTTGGGAGGCGGATTGATATGTTATACAAGCGGAAAATTCTTTACCCTGACCACGGCACATGGTTTGTACGATGATGTTATTTTCAGTATTCTTGAAGACGATATCGGTCGTTTATGGATGACATCCAACAGAGGTATTTTTTATGTTGATAAATTCGATGTCATGAAATTTTTTTACGGCGGGATAGACAATATCACCTGCACCGCTTACGGCAAAGAGCACGGATTAACGAACGTCGAAAACAGCGGCGGTGTCCAGCCTGCCGGATGGAAAATGTATGACGGAACTTTGTGGTTCACAACTGCCGGCGGAGTTGCTGTCGTCAATCCAAAAAGGATCGTCACAAACCAAAAAGCTCCAAGAGTGGTGATCGAACAGTTCTTGATCGATAACCAGCCGGTAGCTTTCAACAAAGAATTTATTGTGCCGGCAAATAACCAGCGCATCGAGATCCAATTTACCGGTTTAAGTTTTGTCAGCCCCAGAAAAATCCGGTTCAAAGCAATGCTCGAAGGATATGAAAAAGAATGGTACGATCTTGATACTCGCCGTTCCGCTTCGTATACACATTTATCACCCGGCACATACACATTTCGCATCATCGCAGCAAATAGCGATGGAATATGGGACCCGAATGGTGTAGCGATCACATTCGTGAAAAAAGGATATTTTTATGAAACGTATCCGTTTTACGTTGGTGTGATCTTGTTAGTGTTGGCGGGTATTGTTGGGGTGTATCGCATTCGTATCCATGGAATTCGCAGCCGAGAACGCACATTAGAGAAACTGGTTGAATCGCGCACAAAAGAATTGCAGGAAGAACATGGCAAGATCCAGCAATTGCTCGATCTTTCTGAAGAGCAAAAAGTAAAAGCTGAAACCGCCAATGCATTAAAATCGCAGTTGATCGATATGGTTGCGCATCATGTAAAAAGCCCGCTGGTATCCATTACGGGATTGGTGAAATTGGTTGAACAATCCGGATCGATGAACACTATTTCCGCAAAATATTTGAAGATGATCAGAAATAAATCCGACGGAATGATAAAAGTGATCACCAACCTGCTGAATCTCTCCGGAATTGAAAGCGGATCGATCAATTTTCAATTTGAAAAAGTGAACCTTGCCGAAGTTGCCGGCATGACCATAGACAGCTATAAATTCCTTGCGGATAAAAAGGAGCAGACGCTGACCTTTGTTGCAGACGATGCTGAAACGCTGGAGGTAATGGCCGACAACACCCGTATCCAGGATGCGATCGAAAATCTTGTGAGCAACGCGATCAAATATTCACCTCTTCATTCTACGATCCAAGCCGGTGTGTACCGGCATAATGACAAAGTTCAGTTTTGGATCACCGATGCGGGTCCCGGCATTTCAACGGATGATCAACAGCGGCTCTTCAAAAAATTCCAGGTCTTATCCGCCAAACCAACAGGCGATGAGGTTGCAACCGGACTCGGTCTTGCAATTGTAAAAGAGATTGTTGATGCACATCATGGTAAAATATTCGTGAAGAGCACACCAACAAAGGGAAGCACGTTTGTGATAGAGTTGGACAAGATTAAAAATTAAGCTTCCTGATGCAGCCTTTCCTATGGAACCTCGGGAATGAAAAAATATTTCCGTCATTCCTTTCTTCCTTCGACATTATTTATCCTCATTGTGCTGCGGATTGAATTCAAACAGATCTCTTTTTAAGAGATATTGTTCCATCGCAGCTGCGGTTGCTGGAGATTTTTTTGCAAGTAACGATGCAAGTGACTGTTTCTCCCTGGCAGTGATCTCTACCCGCGATACGACACTCACCGTTACATCAACGGTTGCAAAACGGTTACGGTTCAGAAAAAGAACATCCGACATTTTATCATTGGGATTAACAATCACCATCTGTTCAGCTCTGCTACCAATTGCTCGTTTGAATTCATCAATACTGTATCCGTAGTGCGTGCAGCAAAGAGCGACAACGACCGTTTTTGGTGTTGTCGTAAGTGTATCGAATGCTTCAGAAGTAAATTGTTCAATCATATTTTTCGTCTTCGTGCTTGATGGATTTTCCTGAATTTCACTTTCGAGTAATGTACACGCTTGTGTCACTATTCGATCCCCAGAAATTCCATTTGCCATCAAACCTTCTTTATGCTTGTTTGCGGTAATTGTCGTTGGCGTTCCGAAGATCAGCACGCTGTTTGAATCATCCTTTGTAAGCTCTTTCAGAATCATTTCCACACCGATATCCACAATGCTGATGACCGGTAGTGCGGCTGTTCTTGCATAGTCCGTTTCTGCATACAACACCGAAAGCGTGTTGCAGGCAATTAAAATAATATCCGGTGAATACCATTGCGTCATTCCATTAAGCGCAGAAGAAAAAACTTTAAGTTTCTCTTCTTTTGTCTTCATAGAATTATAGCCATACCCTTTTTCGGCAAGAGCGTTACAGAATATGACCGTTGCCGTTCGATACGATCTATATTCCCGTATCTTCTTTTCTACATCGGCACACACAGCCAATCCCCCCAAGCCGGAATCGGTGACAAGAATTTTTATTGTTTCTTTTGCATTGACGGCGGCAAAGTCTTGCGACAATAATTTGTTGTTCATAGTCTATGTTGTTTGCAGTGTTTACGCTGGAAGCCATCTCAAAAATACCCAATCAATGTCATTTCGATCCCGCTTTAGCGGGAGAGAAATCTCGATTTTGACTTTAATTATTAAAACGAGATTCCTCACTTGTCCCTTTGTGACTTCGTTCGGTCTACGACTCGCAGAGAATGAAAATACAATTCAGGGATTCTCTTCCAAGAACTATCATCCTATTCCTTATTCCACTTCAATATCGTACTTATCCAACAACCCGATAATTCCTAGCGAAGAGAATTTTGCCTGCTTTATTTTATTCTTTTCGGGATCGATGGAATAATTATA
>DMPG01000220.1:14407-17820 GCA_003456055.1 Bacteroidota bacterium
ATCGGACTGCGTAAAATCAACTTCATGAAGTTTGCAATTCTTAAAGCGTGTCTTTTTAACGTTCAGAGCATAAAAACTTGCTAAGGTAAGATTGCAGTTTTCAAAGTCCACAGAAAACAAAATCTCATTGCAGTTCTCAAAGTGCATTCCCGTTAGCTTACAGTCGACGAAATGTGCGTCTCTGAATGTCGTGCCATTCAGTTTCACGACACTGAGATTGCATCCTTTGAATGTACACTCACTGAAATTAATCCCGGAAAGGTCGGCGTTCGACAAATTACAGTTGTGAAAACTGCAATTCTCATAATCATCGTTTGGGAATCTGTTTTTTGAAAAGTCGATTCCGGTGAATGTCTCTTGTTCAATTATGGTTTTGGTTGGACTGTTCTTCATTGATTTATCGCAGCAGCAAAAGCTTTTTTGTTTCTGTAAACGAACCAGCTTTTAATCGATAGAAATAGATACCGCTAGAAACATTCTCCGCCCTCCATTGCCGAGATTGATTTCCGGCAGACGATTCTTCATTGACCAATGTCGATACTTCCCTTCCCAATGCATCGAATATTTTTAAAGAAACAAATGATTTTGATGGAAGAGTAAAAGAAATCGTTGTTGTAGGATTAAAGGGGTTGGGATAGTTTTGATGTAAATATATTGTTGCTGGTGTATTAAATTCATCCAATTTAACAGAAGTCGTTGGTTTTACGCTTTTGAAGACACCGTCTCCTAATGTGCCTGCGTATAAATATGAATCGGGACCGATGAGTAACGTGTTTACTTGTTGAGTATTTAAATCTTCGCTTAAGTTAATCCAATTATTAGTTTCATTTTTTAATACAAAAACACCATTTCCCCAACCCCACGAACCTGCAAAAACATTTCCCACGGAATCAACAGATAGAGTCCAAATACTATTTTCAGTCAAATTTACATTTTTTGATTCCCAAATATTTCCATTATTTGTTGAATAATAAACACCATTACCCAGTGTTGAAGCATAAATAATATTATTTTTCATAACAATTGAGGTGATTGCTTTATTTGGGAGACCATTATTTGTTTCAATCCAAGTATTCCCTTGATCTGATGATTGAAAAATACTACCACCTTCTCCTAAATATTTTCCACCAGTTCCTGCAAACAAAACATTACTTGGAGTTACCATTAAACAGTTAATAACACTATCGCGTAAACCGTTACTGCATCCATTCCAAGCAGAGCCTCCATCTGTAGAGCAAAATATCCCCAACCCTTGAGTTCCTGCAAAAATATTTCCTTTTTTATCTACCGTTAATGAATTTATAAATTTTGTGGTATTGAAAACAAGGTTCCAATTATCCCCTTTGTTTGTTGAGCGATAAATATTTCCTACAAATGTACCTGCAAATATATTTGATGTTGTTGCCGTTGCAATAGACATTATATAGAAATCAAATAGACCAGACGATACTTGCGTCCATGTTGCACCATCATCGACTAAACGAAAAATACCGTTATAACTTGTTCCGGCATAAATAGTGCCACTTGAATTCATTGCAAGTGCATTGACGTTTGAATTTATAAAATTAGTTTGTTTCCAAACAACTCCATCATTTGAAGATTTAAAGATACCCCCACGAAGAGTCCCGGCATAAATAAATTGTGACGAATCAATAGAAAGTGAAGTCACCGCCATTGATGTTAATCCTGAATTAGTTTCTAACCATGTACTTCCATTATCTTTCGAAAAAACAATTCCTTGGAATAAAATACCTGCAAACAGTTCGCCTTTCGAATTAACAGTGATTTCTCTAATTTCGGTATTAATGGAATTCACTTTTACCTGTTTCCAACTTTTACCAATATCTGTAGATCGAAATATTCCCGAAAATGACCCAACAAAAATATGGTTTTGATCTGTTACGCCTATTGATTGAATGTCGCTAATAAGATTTGTAGAATCTGAATGAGTCCAACTTATTCCATTATTTGTAGAGACGAAAAAACCATCCCCTTTTGTCCCAGCATAGGCTAGACCATTTTTGGAATACGCCAAGGCAAACACCCAACCATTTGTAAGTCCTTCACTTGCATTCATCCAGTGGTTCCCATTATCACTTGAACTGAAAACTCCACCGCCAGATGACCCAGCGAGCAATATTCCTGAGATTGGATTTACTGCAAGAGAATAAATATAAGTTTGTGTTATTCCACTGTCTTTTTTTGTCCAACTTTGACCATCGTCTGTTGAGCAAAATACCCCACCTAATACCCCTGCATAAATTTTCCCAGAGGGACTTAAAATTAATTTTTGAACTTCCCAAAATGTTAAACCATTGTTTGACCGAAACCATGACTCGCCGCGGTTTGTTGATCGAAAAATACCATTCCCCCCTGCGAGAATCGTACCTAGAGAAGTGGTTACGATGCTATTTACATCACCACCAACAGGTCCATATGTTTGCTCCCAAAAATTTTGTTGCGCAAATGAATTTAATACGGTTAATTGAACAAGGAGTATACTCTTAAATAAAATTGATTTAAGACATTTTTTCATAAGTTTTCATTTTTATTTTACTTAGTATTAATCCTCAATTTGAAAAAATTAAAGCAAGGAAGCAAAAATCTAAACAGAAAGCCTTGCGGACAATTTTCTCTGCAAGGCTTTCTGTTTAAATCAACAATGTTATTTCTTAAATGCTATCCGCAAGCTTCCTTCGTAAGATCGCAATGAAGAACCCGAGCAGCACCAGCACCGTGCCGACCCAGACAAGATTGATGAACGGTTTTACGCTTGCTTCAACCACCAACACTTCCTTCTGCTGCATCGGGGGCATTGCTTCTCCCTCTTTTTTCAGCTGGATCTGGATCGCCGATTTACCGTCTCCCATTCCGCCGATGCTCATCGCAAGCAGTTCGATCTCTCCACCGAGCAGTTTGGATTGTACGCCGAAATATTTCTGATCCTTTCCGTTATTCACCACATACGGGATCACCGTTTCTTTTTCATATCCGGAAACGATATCGAGCTTCACACCGATCTTTGTTCCCCCTTCCATACTGTTCGGATTGTGTCCGGCCATATCGAATGCGGAAAATGTCACCCGCGCAGAACCGATCGTAACGGTCTCTTCTTTCAATATTGTAATATGTCCATGCTCGTCAATTTTTTGTTCTTCAATTCCCGAAGGAGAAATATAAAAATCGTGCGTAAAGAACGATTGAAGATCCGGACTGCGCATTGTCCCCTGATTTTCTGTCTCTTCCATGGTTGGTATCAACACTGCACTGCTTCCATCTTTTTGTACGGAAATTGAAAATCCCGTTTTTTTCCGCTCAACAATGCTCTTGCCGGTGTAGGTCACGGAATAACCGAGCACATTTTGTGTTGTTCCCAATTCCAGCATTGCTGTTTCTTTCTTATCGAACAATCC
>DMPG01000220.1:17850-22276 GCA_003456055.1 Bacteroidota bacterium
ATGATCAGGATCATCTGTTCAATATTGACGAAGAGTGTAAAGAGTGATGCAAAAATGAAGAGCAGATAGGACACTTCCCATATACTGAAATAAGCAATGGATATTGTTCCAACCACCGATGCTGCCAGTGATTTCCATGCTTTTGCCAGCAGATCTTTTCCATCTTCAAAATCCCAGCGTACCAACAGACTGTATCCGATCAGAAGCGCCATCAATATTGCGATCGGTACATGCATCTTGTTGTAGAATGAAGGATCGACCTGCGTTGTTGAAACGATCGGCAGACTGGTTCCAAAAAATACGATCGCAGCACTTGCCAGCAGCACGAACGAGCCGAGCGATAACGCAAACTCGCGCGTCATAAAATGCATCGGTTTTGCAATTGCTTTTAATTCTGCACGCCGGATAAATAAAAATCCAGCGCCAAGAGTGATCGCTCCGAGAAGAAATACCAATAACAGCGTGTAGACGATCGTACCGGGATCGGTGAACGAATGGACCGATGATTCGCTCAAAATTCCGCTTCGCGTTAAGAATGTTGAATAGATGACCAGAACGAATTGAAGAATGGCAAAAATAAAATTCGTCCGGACAAGATTTCCGGTCCGTGATTGTGCAAGCATTGTGTGAAGCAGTGCCATTGAGATGATCCATGGGATCAATGAAGAGTTCTCAACCGGATCCCATCCCCAATATCCGCCCCATCCTAATACTCCGTATGCCCAATATGCACCAAGCATCAAACCCGCACCGAGTGTGAGACCGGAGAACAACACCCATGGAAATGCATTCGTCAGCCATGAAGAATATTCTTTTCTCCATAACGCTGAGATTGCAAAGCTGAACGGAATCGCAGCAGCCGCGAATCCGAGAAATAAGATCGGCGGATGGATCACCATCCAGAAATTCTGCAGCAGCGGATTCAAGCCGCGTCCGTCATGCGGCAATTGACCGGCGGTCAATTCTCCGGGAAATTGTTCGTAGATGGATTTGAACGGCGACTTTGCGATCAGAAGGATCACTAAGAATGATTGTACGGCAAGAAAGACTGGAAGAACATGTGTTTCCAGTTTTCGTTTTCGTGTATAGGACAAAAGAAAAACACTCAGCAGTGCGGAACAGAGTGTCCAGAATAAAAAACTTCCTTCCTGTCCTGCCCAAAATGTGGAGAAGAGCAACGGAGTCGAAAGATCGCGTGAACTGTAACTCCACACATAACTGTTCTCAAAATTATGCTGAAGAATGTCCGTCATTAATGCAACGGATGCGACAAATATTCCAAGAGCACTGATATTCAATCCAATTCGACCGATGGTCAGTTTTTTCTTGTTGCCGTTCGCCGCCTGGATATATCCGAGGATCGACAGCAGAGCGGCGAAGAGTGAAAGATAGATTCCAAATGTTCCGAGCAGAAGCATAAATCATTTCCTTTATTATAGATGGATCACAATTTGATAGAAAAATGAATTTTTTTTCTCTATGTTGTCTATAGAATATTCAACAATCGTACCGTGAGACAATGCTTCAATATACTGATTGTTCTGTGAAATTTAACCGTTTTCAATAATTAAACAAGACAAAACACTCATTTTTGAGAATTGCATCAATCTGTTTATCATTCGTGGGATAAAACTTTTACCGCCGACGGCTTGCAAAGAATCATAGTAAAATATAATGGTTCGACGCGGCGCAGAATTAGCGGTCACCCTGAGCAAATCCGCCTTTGGCGGATGCGTCGAAGGGTGACATAACTGCAGCAATCTGCGCCTTGCTCACCATGACCGATTTTTTTTTTACACATTATCTGTTAATCAAAAATTTTATGCTTGAAACTTTAGTTCTTCAGCGCCCGCTCATTTTTTTTGATCTTGAAACCACCGGTATTAGTCTGACCAAAGACCGGATCATTGAGCTGTGCGCTATAAAAATTTTTCCTGATAAATCTCGCGCAATGCTATTGCAGCGATTCTATCCTGAAATGCCGATTCCTGCAGGTGCAACTGCGATTCATGGAATCACCGACGAAATGCTGGTGAACGAACCGACATTTCGCGAACGAATAAAAGAAGTTGCTGCATTTTTTGACAATTGCGACCTTGCGGGATACAATATTGCAAAGTTTGATATACCACTTCTCGTAGAAGAGTTGCTCCGCGCAGGACTTGGAAGAAATCCATTTGAAAAAGTAAAAGTGATTGATTCCGTTTCGATCTATTTTAAGAGAGAACCGCGCAATCTCGCTGCTGCATTGAAGTTCTACGCCAATGAAGAGATTGTCAACGCGCATTCCGCTGAAGCAGATGTTGAAGCAACGATCAAAGTATTGAACGGACAGTTGGAAAAATATTCCGATATCACTCCCACCACCGATGCATTGCACGAATATTCATTTCAGGAAAATGAATATCTCGATTACGACAGAAAATTTTCCCGCGATAAGAACGGCGAGATCATTTTTACCTTTGGCAAGAATAAAGGCCTTCCTGTTGCGGATAATCTTGGAATGGTAAAATGGATGCTTGATAAGGATTTTTCGGAATATACTAAACTGATTGCGCGTAAGATCTTGGATGGAGAGTTGTACTAAAGGAGTGACCGCAAAGACGATAAGAACACAAAGAAACACTGTTAAAAAAATATGTCTTTGCGGGATGTATTTTGACGTAGTTCTGCCGTACGGAACTCCGTAAAACGAAGCAATAACCATCGATTATTGAAATAGCTTCTTATCCTTCTTGCAATTAGACATAGTTATCCTGGTTCGCCTCCCATAAACTAAAATCTCCCACTGATTTTTAATTCTTACAAATAAGAGTCCGAATTCCGACTTTCCTACAACTGAAAATTGCACTGCAACAAACTGTCGAAAACAGCTTAATTCTGCACAAAATAAATACAAATTCAATTGCTCAATCTGGCAATGTATTTGCAATTGTCTGGGCAGTTTACGTTGCAATACCTAATTCCCGGGTGAACCTACAAGGGAACAACATAATCATCTGCCGCACATTTTTTTTGATCTAGTCTGGAGTCTTTTAATATGTCATCAATAAAACGAGAAATGGTAAATATCGACGGTAACGAAGCCGCCGCTTTTGTCGCACACAAAACAAATGAAGTAATAGCAATCTATCCAATCACCCCATCATCCAATATGGGTGAATGGTGCGACCAATGGTCCTCTGAAGGACAGAAAAATATCTGGGGAACAGTCCCGATCGTTGCCGAAATGCAAAGTGAAGGAGGCGCATCAGGAGCAGTACACGGAGCATTGCAGACCGGCTCGCTCACCACAACATTCACTGCATCGCAGGGTCTGCTGCTAATGATCCCGAACATGTTCAAGATCGCCGGTGAATTGACCTCAACAGTATTTCATGTTTCCGCTCGTTCCATCGCAGCACAAGGTCTTTCGATCTTCGGCGACCACAGCGACGTCATGTCAACACGATCTACCGGATGGGCAATGTTGTGCTCACACAATGTTCAGGAAGTGATGGACTTCGCGTTGATCTCTCAAGCAGCAACATTGGAATCACGCATTCCGTTCATTCATTTCTTTGATGGATTCCGAACATCGCACGAAGTGATGAAGATCGAAGAATTAGCTATCTCCGATATCAAAGCAATGATGAACGATGAGCTGATCACACAGCATCGTTTACGCGGACTGACACCGGAAAAACCGGTAATGCGCGGAACTGCACAAAATCCCGATGTGTACTTTCAGGCTCGTGAAACGGTCAATCCATTTTACGATCGCTGCCCTGAAATTGTGCAAAAAGCGATGGATCAATTTGCAAAGATTGTCGGACGACAATATCATCTGTTCGATTATTACGGTGCACCGGATGCAGAACGTGTGATCGTATTAATGGGTTCAGGTTCTGAAAGTGTCCATGAAACAGTAGAAGCATTGATGGAAAAAGGAGAAAAGGTCGGTGTAGTAAAGATCCGTTTGTATCGTCCCTTCTCTATGAAACATTTCATTGAAGCGTTTCCCGTAACAACAAAATCGATCGCTGTGCTCGACAGAACAAAAGAACCGGGCGGCGCAGGTGAACCATTGTATCAAGATGTGATCACTGCGTTGCATGAAATGCAAGCAGCGGGCGAATCGAAATTCAAAACCTATCCCAAAGTGATCGGTGGACGATATGGATTGTCCTCAAAGGAATTCACGCCGGCAATGGTGAAAGGAATCTTCGACGAACTTTCCAAAGACAAACAGAAAAATCATTTCACGATCGGTATCAATGACGATCTTGGTCACACCAGTTTGGAATACGATCCGAACTACACCACGGAAAAGAACGATGTAATCCGTTCATTGTTCTACGGTCTCGGTGCAGACGGAACGGTCGGCGCAAACAAGAATTCGATCAAGATCATCGGCGACGACCCGGAGTTTTACGCGCAGGGCTAT
>DMPG01000220.1:22284-23421 GCA_003456055.1 Bacteroidota bacterium
CCCCGTCCGATCCGTTCTACCTATTTGATCTCACGTGCAAACTTTGTTGCGTGCCATCAATGGCAGTTTTTAGAGAAGTTCGATATGCTCTCCTCCATTATTGACGGCGGAACATTCCTTCTCAATTCTCCCTTTCCGAAAGAACGCGTCTGGGGAAATCTGCCACTGGTCGTACAGGAACAGATCATCAAAAAGAAATTAAATTTCTACGTGATCGATGGAAACGCCGTTGCAGTGAAAACAGGAATGGGCTCGCGCGTGAACACGATCATGCAGACCTGCTTCTTTGCGATCTCCGGCGTTCTGTCGAAAGACGAAGCGATCAAAGCGATCAAGTATTCGATCAAAAAGACCTACAGCAAAAAAGGGGAAGATATTGTGAAGATGAATTATGCTGCGGTTGATGCAACGATCGAGAATCTGTTCAAAGTAGATTATCCGAACGAACTCACCAGTACAATAACTCTTCCTCCCGTTGTGCCTGACCATGCTCCAGACTTCATCAAAAATGTCACGGCGAAAATGATCGCCGGTCAGGGAGATTCAATTCCTGTCAGCCGACTGCCTATTGATGGTACGTACCCTGTCGGCACAACGTCGTGGGAGAAACGAAACATTGCAACGGAAATTCCTTCGTGGGATTCCGAATGGTGCATCCAGTGCGGAAAATGCGCGCTGGTCTGTCCGCATGCAACCATCCGCATTAAAGTATACGACAATGCGCTTGTTGCCGGTGCTCCGGAATCATTCAAACACATGGAATACAAAGGAAATGATTATAAAGGTCAAGCATATACGATTCAGATCGCTCCCGAAGATTGCACCGGCTGCGGAATCTGCGTAGAAGTTTGTCCTGCAAAGAATAAGAAGGAAACAAAGTACAAAGCATTGAATATGACACCTCAGCCTGCGGTTCGCGAACAGGAAAAGAAAAATTGGGATTACTTCCTGACAATTCCCGAAGTTGACCGGCGCACTGTTGATGTGAAGACGATCAAAGGAACACAGTTCTTGCAGCCGCTGTTTGAATTCTCCGGCGCCTGCACGGGCTGCGGCGAAACACCGTATGTAAAATTGGTCAGTCAATTATTTGGAGATAGGACCATTGTCGCAAATGCAACAGGATGCTCTTCCATC
>DMPG01000220.1:23439-23652 GCA_003456055.1 Bacteroidota bacterium
TTCCTTGTTCGAAGATAACGCGGAATTCGGTTACGGAATGCGTTTATCGCTGGATAAACAAGTAGAATATGCACGCGAACTTCTCATTCAAATGATTCCGCAGTTAGGCGAAGGACTTGTCAATTCGATCCTTTCATCAGCTCAACATGATGAAATGGAAATCTACGCTCAGCGTGAACGTGTAAAAGAATTGAAAAAATTACTCCCGAACAT
>DMPG01000220.1:23745-35872 GCA_003456055.1 Bacteroidota bacterium
GATACGGAAGTGTATTCCAACACCGGCGGACAGATGTCAAAATCAACGCCGCGCGGTGCAGTTGCGAAATTCGCCGCCGGCGGAAAACCAACCGGTAAAAAAGATCTCGGCTTGATCGCAATGAGCTATGGAAATGTCTATGTAGCACAGATCGCAATGGGCGCGAACGATCTTCAAACGGTCAAAGCAATTCAGGAAGCGGAAGCATACGATGGTCCGTCCCTCATCCTTGCGTACAGTCATTGTATCGCACACGGAATCAATATGACCAAAGGAATGAACGCACAAAAACTAGCGGTCGATTCCGGACACTGGCCGTTGTTCCGATACAATCCTGCATTGACAAAAGAAGGAAAGAATCCATTCCAACTCGATTCAAAAATGGCGAAAATTAAACTGGAAGATTTTGAATATAACGAGATCCGTTTCAAGATGTTGACAAAGATGGATCCGGAAAAGGCAAAATCTCTGTTACGAGAAGCACAGGAAGATGTAATGAAGAAATGGAGATTCTACGAACAACTTGCAGCAATGAACTATGCAACACCTGCTACCGCAGCTAACGGACACTAATATTGCGGTGACCGTCATCTGAGAAATGACGGTCACTTTATTTAACACGGAGAAATTACTATGGATCTATCAACTCGCTATCTCGGACTGAATCTTAAGAACCCGATCGTTCCATCCGCATCACCAATGTCACGCACGGTTGGCAGTGTTCGTTTAATGGAAGACTATGGTGCATCGGCGGTCGTAATGTATTCGATCTTCGAAGAACAGATCCGCCACGAATCAAAAGAATTGCATCATCATCTTACCGTTCATGCGGAAAGTTATGCCGAAGCAACATCATACTTTCCTGAAGCTCATGAATACCACACCGGACCGGATGAATACCTAAATCATATTCGAAAATTGAAAGAGGCCGTCTCTATACCGATCATTGGCAGCATTAACGGCGTAACGGATGGCGGCTGGGTGGAATATGCAAAACTGATCCAGCAGGCAGGCGCTGATGCATTGGAATTGAATATCTATAATATCCCCACTGATCCGAATATGAGCGGTGATGATATCGAACAATCGTATCTGAATATTGTAAAAGATGTGCGCAGTCAGGTCACCATTCCTGTTGCGGTAAAATTGTCTCCGTATTTTTCCTCGTTAGCGAATGTTGCACAACGCCTTGATAAGACCGGTATTAACGGCCTGGTCTTATTCAATCGTTTTTATCAACCCGATATCAATCTCGATACATTAAGCGTAGAACCGGGCGTCGTCCTCAGTAATTCGGATTCCCTCCGGCTGCCGCTGCGTTGGATCGGTATCTTGTACAAAAAGATCAATGCCGATCTAGCGGCTACAACCGGTGTTCATACCGCTGAAGATGTTCTGAAATTGATCATGGCGGGCGCCAATGTAACAATGATGTGCTCATCATTGCTTCGTCACGGTCCGAGAAAGATCCGTGAAGTGCTCACCGGCATTCAGCAATGGATGGTGGAACACGAATATGAATCATTCAACATTATGCGCGGAAGTATGAGCCACCAATCGGTCGCCGATCCCTCCTCGTTTGAACGGGCAAATTATATGAAGGCTTTGCAATCGTATATGTAAATTAATTTCATCGGTCAGACAATCATCGTTTGACCGATGATAAGCACTTAAGCGTATTTAACCAATGTAAACAGTGAGGATGTTATGTCAGTTTTTTTCAGCAGACAATGTGAATATGCAATACAATCCATTATCTACCTTGCACAGAAAAAAGAAGGTCAGTTGACAACCATTAAAGAGATTTCGTCACACCTGAAGATCCCCTTTCATTTTCTCGGTAAGATATTTCAGAAATTATCACGCAAAAAATTGCTCCGTTCTATGAAAGGCGTTTCCGGCGGATTCTGTCTTGCAAAACCGGCTGATGAAATTGTTTTAATGGATATTATTTTGGCGGTCGATGGACCGGATGTTATGAATTTATGCGTTCTCGGTTACAAAGAATGCAGTAAGACTGAACCGTGTCCGATGCACGACGAATGGAAAGAAACCAAAGAAACATTTTTTGCTTCATTGAACAGAAAGAACATCCGTGCAATCGGAAAGAACATGAAAAAAGAAGGATATGTCGGAACATAATCTCTGACGACACTTAACAATTTTGTTAAGTGTCGTTACTGTGCATAGTACTGTTCCGCAAATAGTTTTACCGTTTAATATTTACAGCTTACCCTTTATCATCAATCATTACGTATATGAGTACCGAATCCAAAATTCTTACGTTTGCAATTACTAATCAGACAAAAAACTCCGAAAACAATATCACCCCGCCTGTGATAAAAAAAATTCCAAAGGAACTGAGAAGAAAAAAATTCAAGGCAGATATTTCTTTATCGTGGTACAAACGTTTTGTTGATCGATTGAAGAATGATTCGCAATTCTTTCGTTCATCCGTACAGTTAGCATTTGTCCTGCTTTGCCTTTGGATCGGTATCGAATTTTATCTCTTCATGAAATGGGGAATGTCAGAAGGAACAGCATCATATTTCGAACGCCCTCCCGGCGTTGAAGGCTTCCTTCCCATCAGCGCGTTGATGGGTTTGCTGCATTGGATCTTTAGCGGAACACTGAACACTATTCATCCTGCGGCAACAATCATCCTTATTGCGATTATTGCTGTCAGCATTGTCATGAAAAAAGCATTCTGCAGCTGGATGTGTCCAATCGGAACATTGAGCGAATCATTATGGATGCTCGGACAACAGTTGTTCAAGAAAAATATCACCGTTTGGAAATGGCTCGATTATCCGCTCCGGTCGCTGAAATATCTATTACTGCTCTTCTTCACCTACTCCATTGCAATGATGAGCGTTGATGACCTGAATGTATTTATCAACAGTCCATACAATAAAGTTGCCGATATCAAAATGTATCTTTTCTTTGCAGAGATCTCTTCTTTTGCATTGTGGACGATCATCATTCTGATGCTCGCTTCTGTTGTCATCAAAAATTTTTGGTGCCGGTTCCTCTGCCCGTACGGCGCTCTGCTCGGTCTTGCCGGATTAGTTTCACCATTCCGCATCACTCGCGTCATAGAAACCTGCATTGACTGCGAACTTTGCACAAAAGTCTGCCCTTCCAATATTAAAGTCCATCAAATTGGACAAGCCAATTCGAACAACACCATCGGGCACGTGTGGAGCGATGAATGTACAAGCTGCATGCGATGCGTTGAAGAATGTCCTGTAAAAGAAACTCTCGTTCTTCGTTCCCGCCTGAACGAAACAGTCGGGCAGGCAACAAAAAAATCTGTATCTGTTTCTCCATTCGTCTTTGGCTCATTGATTGTTGGTGTTTTCATAGCCATCACCGGGCTCGGCATTTTAACCGGACATTGGCACAATTCTGTTTCAAAAGATGAATATCAATTCCGTTTTCAACAAATGGATTCTCCATTATATAATCATGCGCGCGGTTCTGTTCCGCAGTATGGTCCGAATGATTAAAAAGATTCTTTACATTATCGCTATTCCCTTGCATATTACGAGAGTATTTCAATCCACCTTTTGCACATGAAACAGTTCATCGTTACGCTTATCAACGCACTCTCTCCTCCGAAACAATGGCGCATTGCTGTTTTCATTACTGTTGGTGCGTTATTTGGTCTTGGTTTTCTAACGTTGTACGTCGGCAATGCAACATCGTATCTTTCGGATGATCCGAGAGCGTGTATGAACTGCCACGTTATGGCTCCACAATTTGCAACGTGGGAACGAAGCAGCCACGCTCGGGTAACAGTCTGCAATGATTGCCATGTTCCGCATAATAATGTCGTCAACAAATATCTTTTCAAAGCAATGGACGGAACGCGTCATTCGTTCATGTTCACATTCAGACTGGAACCGCAGGTGATCCATATTCACGATGCCGGAACCGCAGTCGTACAAGAAAACTGCATCCGCTGTCATTCGCAATTAACACAAAATATAAAAGAGAGATTTGTAACGCTTGATGTTCAACAACATGGCGGTGGAAAATTGTGCTGGGAATGTCACCGGGAAACTCCTCACGGCCGTGTGAACAGTTTGGCATCGGTTCCGTATGCACGGGTTCCAATTCCATCGGACGTTACACCGGCATGGATGAAAAAGTATCTTGAGAAGTAGCAGAGTCACTAATTGTTGAAGTCGTTGAGATATACATTAATCATATTGACTAAACGATTGATTAAAATTTTATTTAGAAATATCATTTATTTATTACGAGGCACGTCATGAAAATCACTGAACTCATTGAAAAAAAACCGTGGACCGCATGGTTATTGTTCAGCGGAACGATCGTTATCGTATTTCTTGTCGGATGGCTTGGCGCTTCGATCATGGAACGCCGCAGCGAAGCATTGATGCAGTATCAAATAGCAAAACCGATCGCTGATTGGGAACCGCGAAATGAAGTGTGGGGAGAAAATTATCCGCGTGAATATGAAACATATAAAAGCACAAAAGATACAACCTACCTGAGCAAATACGGCGGCAACAAAAAACGAGATCTCCTGGAAGAAGATCCGCTCAATATTGTGTTGTGGGCGGGTTATGCTTTCTCTCGCGAGTATAATCAGGCACGCGGACATTATTATGCGATCAGTGATATTCGGAATACGCTCCGCACCGCTGTTCCCCAACCCGCAACATGCTGGTCGTGTAAAAGTCCCGATGTTCCGCGATTGATGAACATCATGGGTCCGGCAAATTTCTATAAAGGCTCGTGGGATTCTCTCGGTCATGAAATCGTGAACAACATCGGTTGCCAGGATTGTCATGATCCAAAAACAATGAATTTACGAATCACACGCCCCGCCCTAGCCGAAGCATGGCTGCGACAAGGAAAAGACATTAACGATGCTACGCGGCAGGAAATGCGTTCACTCGTCTGTGCACAATGCCATGTTGAATATTACTTCAAAGGAAAAGTTGAAAAATATCTCACCTTCCCATGGGACAAAGGATTTTCCGCCGATGCAATGGAAGCATATTACGATTCTGTCGGTCATGTCGATTTCGTTCACAAACTGAGCAAAGCGCCGATCTTAAAAGCACAGCATCCTGATTATGAACTCTATCGCACAGGAATTCATGCTGAGCGGGGTGTCTCCTGCGCTGATTGTCACATGCCGTACAAAAATGAAGGGGGCGTAAAATTCACCAACCATAAGATCGCATCTCCTTTGGAAAATATTTCCGGTTCGTGCCAGGTATGCCATCGCGAGAGCGAGCAAACGCTGACGAAAAATGTGAGCGACCGACAGGACAAGATCATGGAATTAAAACTGCTTGCTGAAAAAGCACTCGTTGCAGCACATATTGAAGCAGCGGCAGCCTACAACGCAGGCGCCGATTCTTCTGAACTTGTCCCTGCATTGAAACATATCCGTTCAGCACAATGGCGTTGGGACTGGGTCTCTGCCGCAAATGCGGTCGGCTTCCATTCACCGCTCGAAGGTGCGCGAGTGTTAGGAACATCAATTCAAAAAGCAGAAGAAGCACGAAGATTCATCACACAAGTGCTGATCAAACATAACGCATCACCGATTGTTCCGTTCCCCGATCTTTCAACAAAAGCAAAAGCTCAGGCATACATCGGCCTGGATATGAAAAAGCTGAATGAAGAAAAAACCGAATGGAGAAAAAAAGTTCTTCCGACGTGGGATGCAAAAGCAAAAGAACGTCAAGGAGACGTAAAGTATTAAAAAAGAAGGTTAGAGAGCAGATTATTAGTTATAAGATAAATGCGCGGAAAAGAATCCGCGCATTTTTATTTTTTATTTAACCAACATTATTTTTTTCGTTTGTGCAATATTTCCGGATCGTAATGTATAGAAATATACACCACTTGCAAATCGATCTGCGTTAAATACAACCGTATGCTCTCCTTCTGCAGTTACACCGTCAACTAATCGCGCAACTTCCCTTCCTAAAATATTTGTTACAGTCAACACACTGTATGCCTGTTTTGGTAGAACGAATTTGATCGTTGCCGACGCATTGAATGGATTAGGGTACGCATTCAGCAGTGCAAACTGTTTCGGTGTATACTCCTTCGGAGCACTTACGCCAAGCGGTGATGAAACCTTTTCGATCGAGATCAATTGTAATGAACCGGAGTCAGAGAATTGATTAGGTAGCATGTTGTATGGCGATTGTTGATATCCGATATGCAGCGAACCGTTCGTCGCAAATTGTGCAGAAAGTGAGCGTTGTATATCGGTAGTGAAATGTGCAAACTTCGGCACACTCCATTTCCGCTGTGCTACGGATGACATTGACATCACCGCGGATGTTCCTTCGTTCCACATCAATACCATCGTATCTTTTCCGACCGCTAATGAATTGTTGAAGAATCCCATTCCTGCTTTTGGAATCCAAATCTCTTGAGATGCAGAGACAGCACCATAACTTCCAATAATTGAAGTATCGCGCATCCACGTTACAACAGGTGTTCCATCAAATGTATATGCAGCATTAACACCGTATTCCATTATCCCATTCGTTGTTAATTGTTGAACAGATCCCCATACACCGTTCGCTTGCTTTATCGTGAATATTTCCCAGTCATTTCCTGTTGAAAGATCTCCCTGCGTGTCTTTTGCCAATGCAAGCATAGCATTCTGCCCGTCATGCACTGTAAAATCCCATTGAAACATTTTCGATTGAGCCACAGGAATTGTATCGAACACGCTCCACTGCGAACCGTTCCATTGGCGTGCAACAACCAAGCGAACCGGTGCTCCATCGGTTCCAAAAAGATTTTCTCCGCTACCAACCTGCCATGCAAGCATAATGCTCCCATCTTTTCCTTTGGCAAGTTTCGGCGATGTATCATATGTATCAGCATTTCCCAATATTCCCGAACCGATCGGTGAACCGGTTATGGACATACGAACGGAATACATAATATTAAAATTCTTNNATGACGGCAGAAGAATATTGTAATGAATCCGGTATTGCCTGTGCTGATGTATTGCGTTCCCAACTGACGACAATATTTCCACTGTTATCAAAAACAATCGCAGGGTTTCTATCCACATTGTCATCGTTCGTTACTGCAATGACTGAACTCCATTCTATGCCATTAAAAAATTTTATGGCGATGTCGCTCACTGTATTTGCACCACTCATCCGATACGTAACCCATGCAAATGCTTTTGTATCGTTCGGTCCGACTGCAAATGCAGGTTTTGCATTCCATGCTATTCCTTGTTCTATCGTAGTATCTGCTCCAACGCTTTTTCCGACAAATGGTTTATATACTATATTTGGGGGAACGATATTTTTCTTTCCCAATTCGATATTTTCGGCTTGTGCAAGTATTAAACCCGAAGGAAATTTCCATGTTTGGGAGAACTTGGATATAGATTCCGATACAGTAAAGGAAACGGTTGCATCAACATTGGTTACAGAAAATGATGGCACTTCAAAATTAAATGTAACTTGTCCGGTCCCGCTTGCATGAATTGTTAATACATCCAGGAATGGCGTAAGTGCTAGCGTAGCTCCACCGCTTCCACCGGTGATTTCAATCCCTTCCGCAAGCGTTGCTGTTCCGCTGATCTCACCGGACAGTGTTGCTCCCACACGAAGAGAATGCGATACAGCATTTGCTAAATCTACCAATGGTTGAAGCATCGGATTTGGGACGTTTGGAAAATTACCCAACGTTAATCCATAGCTAAAATCTTTTGATACTCCGGCAGACATTGTAATGGTACCGGTCAGATCGATATTGCTACAACTTGCGAAAGTGGTAGAAGCGGTGCCGGAGATAGACAAGCTGGTACTATAGTCCCCGATTTTGAATGATGTATTTGCTGCTATTGGTGTTGACTCTCCGGGGATGTTCAATGTGGTGGTGAAAGTCGGCGCTTCTGTAAACGAAAGGATCAACCCACCGACAAATGCAATTGACGGAGGAATTCCCAATCCTGCTGCTATTCCAAGCACATCAGGGAATGTCTCTTCGTGCGTGTATTTAAAGTGACCGCTACTGCACATTGCCGTAACAGGCTCAAGCCAACTTGGAACAGCATTCCCGCAGAATTGATACGTATTAAGTCCGTTAGCCAGACGATTGTCACACGTTGTCAGTTTCCATGTCAGCAAATTCGTTCCCACAACCGTTTGGCTCATATTGTATTCAACTTCTGCTATATCTCCGCTGATTGTTCCCGGTTTTTTTAAGCCATTCAGGTCAAACTCAATCTCACCTGTTTTCGGCAGGTTTTTCCAGTTTATGTGGACTATATACTTATTGTTGGCGTAAGCAATTCCTCCAAATAATGGGGGTTCACAATGCTGTGTGAGTGAAGTAATCAACGGTGCTAATCCGAAATTCTTTGCATTCCCTGAAGTGTTTTTTTGTTCATCGGTTTGAAGAGCAGTGATCAAATCGCAATTCAATTGCAGAGCACCGATATTGACAGCAAACCGTCCATTAGCATCCGTTATTCCTTTCTCCAGCCAATCCCTTCCTTCGCCGTACGTATTCGGATCGGGGGACGATGCCATATACACATCAACCATTGATTTTGCCTTGGCCGAACCATGAACGATCAATTCTTGGGCATTATTTAATTGAATACTATCGATCACCGGCCGCGCAATATCTTCCTGTGTTTTCGAATTCAATATAATTCCCGGGTTGCTGTTATTGTACATTCTGTTGCGGCGAAATATATTGTTGTGAGGATAATCCAATGCTAATAAGGTATCGGGTATAGTAATGATCCCATACATTCCGTTATGAGCAATCACATTCGTATCAATATCACTCGCCAGAGTGGATCCGATAATATTGTTATGACTTTTTCCGATCAACTCAATACCATGTTTCTGATTGGGAATGGGAAGAGCATCTTTGTTCACACCGATAAAATTGAATTTGACCGTGTTGAATGATGATTCTCCCGCTATTTCCGATGAACCGTTCAATGAAATACCGCTCCAGCTGTTTCCCGCGATAACATTTTTTTCGATAAGATTCTGCTGAGAATTAAATAAATGAACTCCGTTGTTCTTATTTCCTAGCGCAACAAAGCCTGCTGCATCTGTTCCAATCTTATTGTTTCGGATAATATTTTTGTTCGATTGAATGATCAAAATACCATGAGAGGTATTGCCCGATATGACGTTTCCATCGATGATATTCTCTCCTTGCCCGCTTTCACCTTGAATCATAATCCCGGCAACATTGCCATTCGCTGCTGCGCCTGTTTCATCAACACCGATATAATTTCCGAGTATCAGATTATATCCACCGGCCATTGTTTCATCCATTGCAATAGAAATTCCTGCCGCTGCTCCGCCAATAAATATATTTCGATCGGATGGATTGAGCCCTCCAATAATATTGTTTGTTCCATTGGCTACAACAGGAATGCCGGTCATCATAGATCCAACAAAAGTACAACTTTTAACGGTATTACTGTTCCGTAATAGAACTTCTCCATTTTTTATTGTCATGCCGTTTACTTCACAATTGTCTTCAAATTCTAATGTGCCGCCAATGCCAAAATCTATTGTTACATTTTTTCCATTGCCAAGTACTTTGGAACCACTTAACAAAAATAATGAACTATACTCTGGGTTAATTGATATCGTCATAGATGAAGAAAAAGTAAGAGTAACCGGAGAGTCCATATTAAGAGCTTCTTGCGTAGCTGCAGTAATTGTACAGTTTCCATCTTCATCAGCGCAAATGCCATCCATTGATTCATCAACCTCCACCGTTGCAGGATCGTCCCATGCATCGGTATTACCGGGCGCGTTTACAACAAAACCGACAGCGGTTACATTTTTATTGGAGATATTTTTTTTCTTTGGTTGTGCACTGGAAAAAACTACAAGTGCGAATGATAAAAAGAAAAAGTATAGTAAACGATTCATGACCGTCCTGTCTTATTTTAAGGTGTAGGAATATACTACACACAAACAAATCAAGCAAACGCTATGTGCACTAAAACACAGTCAAATCGGACAAATTTGTATGAATTGGAAGTGGTGTAAAATAAAAAAACACAGGTTTTGTTGTTTTAAAAAATTTTAAGTAGGTTATAGCGAATCACTTTTTATCTCCGAAATGCTGAGGAACTATGGTCCGTTCAATTCTCATTTTTCTTTTTACTACAATTGCTGTAGCGCAATCTCAATCTGTTCACTATGAAATTTCGTTCGAGAACGCTATTCATCATGAGGCGGAAGTTACCGTGCAATGGTCCGGAATTTCTTCAACAATGCTCGAAGCGCGGATGAGCCGTTCATCACCCGGGAGATATGCGGTCCATGAATTTGCAAAGAATGTGTATAACGTTCGTGCAACGGATGGGAAGAAACGTCCGCTCACTATTGAACGACCCGATCCATATCAATGGAATATTTCAGGACACGATGGAACAGTCATTCTATCGTATACGGTCTACGGAGACAGAACCGATGGAACGTATCTCGGAATTGACCGCTCGCATGCTCATCTGAATATTCCCGCAACATTTATGTGGGCTCGCGGGTTTGACCAACGGCCGATCACCATCAAATTCAATATTCCAAAAGAGAATAATTGGAAGATCGCCACACAATTGAAACCGACTTCGACTCAAACAGTGTTCACTGCTCCGAATCTTCAATACTTCATGGATTCGCCGGTAGAACTCAGCAATCATCAGCTTCGTGAATGGATAACGGAGTCTGATGGAAACAAATATAAATTTAAAATTGCCATGCACAGCAATGACATTGCTTCGTATTTGGATGCATTCACAACCATGACAAAAGCAGTCGTGAGCGAACATCGGGCGTTGTGGGGCGGGCTCCCTCCGTTCGATAATGGAGAATATATTTTCATCGGTGATTATCAACCATACGCAAACGGCGATGGAATGGAACATCGTAACTCCACTGCTGTCTCCTCTTCCCTTTCGCTGGAAAAAAGTGCGGTACGTTTACTCGGTACAGTCTCGCACGAATTTTTTCATTCATGGAATGTTGAACGGATCCGTCCCAAATCACTTGAGCCGTTCAATTTTGAACAAGCCAATATGTCCGAAGCACTTTGGTTTGCAGAAGGTTTTACAACATATTATGGATCACTGTTGGTCAAACGTGCGAAGATCACATCGATTGATGATTATGTGCAGGAAATTTCTGGAATTGTAAATTTTGTAATAAACTCTCCTGCTTCAAAATACTCTTCTGCGGTGGAAATGAGTCAATACGCCCCCCTCTTTGATGCTGCCGCTTCAATTGATGTCACGAACACCGGAAATACGTATATCTCTTATTATTCCATCGGCGCAACGATTGCCTTGGGATTGGACCTTACAATACGCTCACAGTTTCCGGGAACATCACTTGATGATGTTATGCGCAAAGCAAAAGATCTTCATGGCGTTACAGAAAAACCGTACACCCTTGACGATCTTCGAACAATTCTCGGCTCAACCGTTAATGATCAGAAATTTGCCGATACATTTTTTAAACGGTACGTCAATGAAAAAGAATTTGTCGATTACACATCGCTGTTAGCTTACGGCGGAATGCTTCTTCGTAAAGCAAATGAAGGAAAAGCGTGGCTTGGCACTCTTCCGCTCCGGTTCGAAAACAATGAAACTGTTATCAGCAGCGGAACGCTTGTGGGTTCACCAATATACAAAGCCGGACTTGACCGCGGCGATACGATCAAAACGATTGACGGGAAAAAAATCGGTTCGAATGCCGATGTTGATTCTGTTTTGGTGAAACATAAACCGGGAGATGCGATCACTATAGAATGTAATCAGAGAGGTGAAGATAAAAAACTCACGGTTACTCTGGCAGAAAACCCAAAATTAGAAATTGTGCTTTTTGAAAAAGCCGGAAAACCAATAACTCCGGCGATCATCGCATTCCGTGAATCGTGGCTTGGAAAAAAATCAACGGAACAATTTCCGTCACTTATAAAATATTGTCCTGAATGTAAACGCTCATCCGAATTTCAAAACAAATTCTGTCCGATTGATGGCAAAGAGTTGAAGATCGTTCCGTAAGTACCACAACAAAAATCACCTTTCTTTTCCCCCTCCATTGGAGGGGGCTAG
>DMPG01000324.1 GCA_003456055.1 Bacteroidota bacterium
TTACAATTCATCGGAGTTGCAAAGCCTGAGGATATTCTTGGAAAAACGGTATTTGATGTATTCCCCCTTGAGCAAGCAACGCGATTTTCTGAAGATGAACAGAGCGTGATCAACTCCGGCAAGCCCTTATTTGAAAAAGAAGAGATCATGACAGATCGAGAAACAGGTGAAAAGCGCTGGCACCTTGCCAGCAAAATACCGTTGGTTGATAGTTTTGGAAAAGTCACGAGTGTCATAAGTATTGACCGTGATATCACCAAACGGAAACGGGCAGAAGAGCGGATGAATATGCTGGCTCAAACTGTAAAAGGTGTCAGCGAGTGTGTCAGCATTACCGATATGGAGGACCGTTATATCTTTGTTAATGATGCCTTCCTAAAAACATATGGGTACAGCGAAGAAGAATTGCTTGGAAATAGTATTGAAATTATTCGTTCACCGTTGAATGATCCCGAAACAACAAAAATGATCCGTCCCGGAACGTTAGCCGGTGGTTGGAAGGGAGAACTTATTAACCGCCGGAAAGGAGAGATTGATTTTCCGATCACTCTTTCTACCACTCCGTTACGTGATGAGGATGGTACAATAATTGGAATGGTTGGTGTTGCGACAGATATTACCGAACGCAAAAAGGGGGAAGCAGCACTTCACAATGAACGATTATTGCTTCGCACACTGATCGATAATATTCCGGATCCAATTTATTCCAAAGATCTAGCGTGCCGCAAGATACTTGCCAACGCTGCGGATCTCCGCAACATGGGAGCAAAAACAGAGGCTGAAGTGTTAGGAAAGAACGATTTTGAATTATTTCCAAAAGAACTTGCGGAAAAGTTCTTTGCGGACGATCTGTCGGTGATACAAACCGGGACACCGGTTATTAACAGAGAGGAGTATGTCATTGACGAACAAGGAAAGAAGCGTTGGCTGATCTCTTCTAAACTTCCATTGCGGGATAAAGATAATCGCATTATCGGTTTGGTAGGAATCGGTCGCGATATCACCGAACGCAAGCGAGCAGATGAGGAACGTGAACGCGAACGTAATCTTTTCCGTACGGTCATCGATAACATTCCGGATCAAATATATTATAAAGATGTCAATGGGCGGTATGTTCTCAATAATCTGAGTCATTTGCGGTCCATGGGGATCAGGCATCAACAGGAAGTTCTCGGAAAAACAACATTTGATTTCCACCCTCCCGATCTTGCCGCTCAATACTTTGCTGATGAAATGGAGATCATTTCGTCCGCCAAACCACTAGTGAACAAAGAAGAGCTGTGCGTTCACCATGATCCGGAGGAACGGCGATGGCATTTAACAAATAAGTATCCGTTGTTCGATAATCAAGGCACAGTGATTGGTATCGTTGGCATCAGTCACGACATTACCGAGCGGAAACGGGCGGAGAAAGTTACGGAGGTACTCTACGAAATATCCAAATCGGTCTATTCAACCGCCAGCGTGAATGAATTGTTCCAATGCATTCATCGTCTTATCTCGGGCATTATGCCGGGCAATAATTTTTTTATTGCACTGCTGTCGAATAACGGAGAAGCGTTAAGTTTTCCTTACTTTAGTGACGAATTTGATAAAGATGCTGAAGATTGGACAGACATAGATTTAGTAAATTCACAATCATTAACAGTTGAAGTACTGAACACAAAGAAAGCATTGCTGCTGAATGATGTACAGCTCCGGGAACGCTATGCGACCGGCAGGAATAAATTGTTTGGAACAGAACCAAAGTGCTGGCTGGGCATTCCACTAATGGTCAGGGATAGCGCGATTGGTGTTATGGTGATTCAGGATTACCACAACGGAAACGCCTACCATCAAAAGGATGCTGCATTATTGGAAATGGCAGCCGGACAGATTGCGATTGCCATAGAACGCAAGCAATCGGAAGAATCGCTGCAGAAAAGCGAAGAACAATTTCGTGCTGTAACACAATCGTCGAACGATGCTATTGTTACATCAAACAGTCATGGGAAAATAATTGGTTGGAATAGAGGCGCAGAGAAAATATTCGGTTATTCAGGANNATTGAACATCACCACAATGGAATTAAACGGATAGAACAAGGGGGCGAGCGCCGCATTATAGGGAAAACAGTTGAATTGATAGGATTGCACAAAAATGGAAATGAGTTTCCATTGGAATTATCGCTGGCAGAGTGGGAAACGACGAAGGGAAAATTCTTTACGGGAACCATGCGCGACATTACTGAACGGAAGAAAGTAGAGGAGGAACTGCAGCAGGTAACTTCAGATATCCGCGAGGCGAACAGCTTTCTTGAAGAGGCCACAATTCGGGCAAACACCATGGCAGAACAGGCCGAGATGGCGAGTATCGCCAAAAGCGAGTTCCTTGCAAATATGAGTCATGAAATTAGAACTCCGATGAATGGGGTTATTGGAATGACCGGTCTTCTCCTGGATACGAAACTTGATGAAGAGCAGCGCCGCTATGCCGAAATAGTCCGTGCCAGCGGTGAATCATTGCTTATTTTGATCAACGACATTCTCGACTTTTCAAAAATTGAAGCGAAGAAACTCGATCTTGAAACGATAGACTTCGATCTGACAGTATTATTGGATGACTTTGCTTCCGCGCTGGCAATCCGTGCTTCCGAAAAAGGTTTAGAGCTGCTGTGTGCCGCGGATCCAGCGGTTCCGACATTATTGCGCGGCGACCCTGGTCGCCTTCGCCAGATTCTTACGAATCTGGTAGGAAATGCAATCAAGTTCACTCAATCCGGCGAAGTAGCCGTTCGTGTATCGGTGATTGAGGCGAAAGAAAATAATGTCATGCTGCGTTTTTCGGTACGTGATACCGGAATTGGTATTCCTGAAAATAAGATCGGTTTGCTATTCGGCAAGTTCAGTCAGGTGGATGCTTCAACCACGCGGAAATATGGCGGAACAGGTCTCGGTCTTGCAATCTCAAAACAACTGGCTGAGCTGATGGGAGGTGAAGCCGGTGTAAAAAGTAAAGAAGGCAATGGTTCGGAATTCTGGTTCACCGTACGTCTTGAACAACAGGAAATTGGAAAGCAGAAAGAAATTATTCTGCCGGCAGACCTGCGCGGTATACGTGTGCTGATCGTAGATGATAATGCAACCAACCGTGAGATTCTAAACATACGGTTGATCTCTTGGGGTATGCGCACAACGGAAGTGAATGGTGGTTCTGATGCACTTCGTGTTCTCAACAACGCTATTGATGAGAACGATCCTTTCCAAATTGCATTGATCGATATGCAGATGCCGGGGATGGACGGAGAGGAACTTGGTCGGATTATTAAAGCGAACCAACGTTTATCCGGAACCCGGTTGGTGATGCTTACATCGATGGGATTGCGCGGTGATACGAAACGATTTAAAAAAATAGGCTTTGCTGCGTATGCAACCAAACCAATACGGTATCAGGAACTGAATGCAGTTCTATCGATAGCACTAATAGAGAACAATGAAACTGAACAAACGGCTCAACCGATTGTAACGCAAAATGTTTCCCGTTCAACAGCAGACATGTTTGCAAACCGCAAGGTTCGTATCCTATTAGCGGAAGATAACATTACCAACCAGCAGGTTGCCCTTGGTATTTTGAAAAAACTGGGTCTTCGTGCAGACGCTGTTGCCAACGGTGCAGAAGCTGTTAAAGTTCTCAAAACAATTCCCTACGATCTGGTATTGATGGATGTGCAGATGCCGGAGATGGATGGATACGAAGCTACACGACAAATCCGAAATAGTAATTCTGCAATTTTAAATCACAATGTCCCGATCATTGCCATGACTGCTCACGCGATGCAGGGAGACAGGGAACTTTGTATAGAAGCAGGAATGAATGACTACGTCACGAAACCGGTCTCTCCAAAAATGCTGTCAGAAGCATTGGACAAATGGCTGCCGAAAGAGACTAAAAAACTGGCAGAACAACCGTTCGTAACGACTGAAAGTCCGGCAATTATACCGATTCAGGAAGAGGAACTGCCGGTGTTCGACTGGACGGGTATGATGTCTCGGATGATGGATGATGAAGAATTTACGAAAGAGATGATGGCCGTGTTTCTGAAGGATACTCCGCAGGAAATTGCACTGCTAAAAGAGTGTCTGGAAGCCGGTGACGTTTCAGGAGTAGAACGTCAAGCCCATTCTGTTAAAGGTGCGGCGGCGAGTGCGGGCGGTGAGAGACTGCGAGCTGTTGCATTTAAAATGGAAAAAGCAGGCAAAGCGAAAGATCTGGAGAGCGTAAAATCTCAATTGGTTGAACTCGAAACGCAGTTCGATGTATTGAAGGAAGCGATGGAAAAAAAACTATGACGATCCATTAAAAATGAAAAGATCTGAAACAGACCTTACATTTTTCACCACATTTGAAGGACAATCATAAAAATTTAAGGATTGCAGGGATATTTTACGAACCGACTCTTCAGCGGATAAGTTTGTCTGTTTATCTCGACAAATATACCACTCTCATAATATTTTGTTGATGCATTGTTTACTTCTCTTTACCTTATGCGGAAACAGATATTTAACCGGGTGAAAAAAATCTGTAATCATTGTCATTCCGATCCTGCTTTAGCGGGAGAGGAATCTCGATTTCAACTCAAAATCTAAAACAAGATTTTTCGCTTTGCTCTCAACAAGATGCGGACAGAATAACAAAAAGCAATAGCCGCTCTGCGGCATCCGGTGAAACGGGACAATTTTTCAGATCTCTCTTGTGTATACGGTACAATTGAAAACGAAATCCTAATGAAAAATATCTTCCGAACATATAAAAAATTAAACAGTATCCTACTTACGACATTCATCCTCTTCATTGTCGGGTTCATTCTTTCCGGTTATTTGTATTTTGCTAATTACAAAAAAGCATACAACACAATAGTAACAGATCAACTTTCATTGTTATCCGAATTAAAGGTAGGCGAATTAGTGCAATGGCGTAAGGAGCGGCTCCTTGATGCCGCTTTCTTCTATAACAACCCCGAGTTCTCCTCACTGGTAAAACGATATTATTTAAATCCGAATGATGGCAGAGCAAAGAATGGCATAAAAGAATTGATGAGCAAGATGTACAATTCTCATGATTATGATGCAATGTTCTTGTTGGATAAACAGTATGTAAAAAGGATTATTGTCGGTAAAAGTGAAGAACGAAAAATATCCTACGTGTCTCAACCATCGAGTGATAGTATCGCTGCGGGCAAGATTGTGTTCGAAGATTTTTATTATAACGAACAAAACAAGAGAATCTATTTTAAAGTATTGGTTCCAGTGCTCGACAATATCAAAAAAAATGAACTGTTAGGAATAGTTACGTTAAGGATCGATCCCAACGAATACCTCTATCCTTTTTTTCAACGATGGCCTATTGAAAGTAAATCTGGAGAAGCATTACTCATCCGCCGGGAAGGAAATGAGGTTGTCTATATTAGTCAGCTCCGGTTTAAGAGCGATACCGCCCATCAATTACGTTTTGATATTGAGAAGAATAAAGAATTGCCCGCAGCAAAAGCAGTATTGGGAAACACGGGGATTGTGAAAGGAATCGATTATCGCGGTATTGATGTGACAGCGGATATTCGGGCAGTTCCCGGTTCACCGTGGTTCATTGTTACAAAAATGGATGATGTCGAAATGTATGCTTCATATCGAGAGCGGCTGTTCATTCTTGTTCTCCTCATTATTCTTCTAATGTTCGGTACCGGTGCTTCTGTTGGATTTGTTATCAAAAAAAATAATCTGAAGAATCTGCAGGTGCAGATCGAATCTGCAAAAACGTTAAGCGAAAGCGAAGAGCGCTTCCGTGCAATTGTTGAAAACATTGGTGAAGGAATAGCTTTCGTTAACTTCGAAGAAAAATTTTTGTTCGTTAATAGTGCCGCCGAAGAGATCTTCGGCGTTGAGTCCGGCAAATTGACGGGAATGGATTTGAAGCATTTTGTTTCCGATGTACAATACAAAGTAGTTCAAAAAGAGACAATGCAAAGGGTGCAAGGAAACAAAAGCGTTTACGAACTGGAGGTTGTACGGCCAAATGGTGAAGTGCGGAACATTATCGTTACAGCCGTTCCACGGATCGATAAAAAGCAAGGCTTCGCCGGAACATATGGCGTTTTTCGCGACATCACAGAGCAAAAGAAAGCGGAGGAAAACGCGCAGAAAATTCACCAGCGGTATCGAGAACTCGTCGAACTTGCGGTGGACGGGATCTTGGTCGGTTCTCATGAAGGGATCATTATCGAAGCAAATTCATATTTCTGCACAATGACGGGAAAGTACCGCGAAGAACTTATTGGAAGACACATTAGCGAAGTAATCTTTACACCCGAGACGTTGAAAAAATCTCCTCTTCGGTTTGATCTTCTTCAACAAGG
>DMPG01000202.1:0-4091 GCA_003456055.1 Bacteroidota bacterium
ATAAAATCCTGACTAATCAGACCTTCGGCGATGAGTTTTTGGGCATAAATCTCAAATGGGTCGGGATGTTTTTCGATGATTTTGTAAAGCAGCGGCTGTGTAAAACGTGGCTCGTCGCCTTCGTTGTGTCCATATTTGCGGTAGCAGAACATATCGATCACAACATCTTTTTTAAAGGCATAGCGATAGGCAACCGCAAGTGATGCAACACGCGCACAAGCTTCCGGATTATCTCCATTCACATGGAAGATCGGCGCTTGAACCATCTTCGCAACGTCCGTACAATACGGCGTTGAACGCGCATCATCGGGCGAGGTTGTGAATCCGATTTGATTATTGATGATGATGTGAATCGTACCGCCGGTGCGATACCCTTTTAGTTGTGAGAGATTGAGCGTCTCTGCAATGATCCCCTGTCCAGCAAACGCTGCATCTCCATGGACGAGAATTGGAATTGCTTTTCGTTTTTCGGTATCAAGCGCTCTGTCCTGCATTGCACGAACCATTCCTTCGACCACAGGATTGATCGCTTCCAAATGACTTGGGTTCGGTGCAACTTCAACCGTAATTTCTTTCCCGTTCAGCGTGCGGTGAATTCCGTGCGCTCCGAGATGATATTTCACATCGCCGGAACCTTGTATTGTTTTCGGATCAACGCTCCCTTCGAACTCAGAAAAAATTCTTGCCAACGATTTCCCGATGGTGTTCGCAAGAACATTCAACCGACCGCGATGCGCCATCCCGATCACAACCCGTTCACTTCCTTTATCGGCAAGTTCATCAAGAACAACATCAAGGATTGCCATGAACGATTCTGCACCTTCCAGTGAGAATCGTTTGTGCCCGACAAATTTTGTGTGAAGATACCGTTCAAATCCTTCGGCATGGATCAATACTTTTAATAACTGCATTTTTCGTTCACGAGGAAGCGGCGGACGATTCCGCGACGGTTCCATCTTCTGGATGAGCCACTTCTTCTGTTCCGGATCCTGAATGTTCATGAACTCAACACCGATCGATCCACAATAGGTTGCGTACAACGAATCAAGTATCTCACGCAGTGATGCTTTTGAATAGCCCTCTTTGTTCGAGAATAAAAATTCCCGATCAAGATCCCACACTGTCAATCCATAATAGTTCGGATCAAGTTCCGGATGATTCTTTGGATCATCCACCAGAGGATCGAGATGAGCGATCAAATGACCGCGAACACGGTACGCGTTGACCAACTGCTGGACGCGCGCTTGTTTTTCGATAATGTCCTGATCCGCTCCGCCGCCGAATCCAATCGATGTGACATCACTTGACCATTTAACCGATGTGAACGGAACGCGAAGATCAGAGAACATTTCGTCGTAGAATTTCTCTTCACCATTCACTAACGAATGGATGTATTGCAAAAATTGACCGGACTCTGCCCCCTGAATAACACGATGATCATACGTACATGTAATGCTCATCACCTTGCTTACACCAAGTGCCGATAATGTTTGCGGAGACATTCCCTGATGCGCCGCATCATAACCGATTGCACCGGTTGCAATGATCGCACCTTGTCCAGGCATTAATCGCGGCGTGGAAGAAACTGTTCCGACGGTTCCGGGATTCGTCAGCGTAATGGATGTCGATTGAAAGTCTGAGGGATCGAGCGCAGATTTACGCGCCCGGTTTACAACAGAATCATACGCCGCAACAAAGTCTGCAAAGTTCATCTGTTCAGCATTTTTGATATTCGGAACCAGCAGCGATCGTGTTCCGTCTTTTCTTGCTGCGTCGACCGCAATGCCGATGTTGATCTGTGATTTTTCATCGCGGTATGCCTGACCTTCAACACGTGTAAATGATGCGTTGATGTTCGGATATTTTTTTAGTGCTTTCACCACCGACCACGCAATGATGTGCGTGTAAGAAACTTTTCCGCGTGAACGCGAGCCGAGATATTTATTCAATAGCAATCTATTCTCATCCAGCACACGAACAGGGATCATTCGCAGCGAAGTGGCCGTCGGCAGCGCAAGCGACGCTTCCATATTATCAACGATCTTTCCTGCCACACCGCTGATCGCCGAGAGCTGTTTGTGAACAACAGCCAATGACGGTGTTGATTTCGCTGATTGCTCAGAAGTCACCGCGGATGGTACGGCTATCGTTCCATTATCAGGAATTGATATTTTTTTAGCGACAGATTTTTTGGGAAGATCAACAGAACCGGACGCAACCACTTCAGCAAACAATTGCTGCCAAGATTCATTGACGGAATTGGGATCATCAATATATTGCTGAAGAATATCCCACACATAACCGGTGTTCGGTCCAAACGATTCTAATACCTGCTCAAATTTTTCGCTGATGCTATTAACTGACATATTTTCTTTCTACGATAACATTTCAAATTGATTTCGGACTAAAATATACGATTTTTCGGATACGATAAAAAATTGAATTTATCGTAAGGATCAATTCCAATTTTTTGGCATGAATTGCCAATGAATTGCTTAAGGTAATGCTTGATATTTGAAGTTTCTAAATCGAGCCATCCCTGTTCCCGAAACGTACAGCGCTGGACGTAAACTTAAGAAATCATAAAAGGTATTGTGATGATATCCTGATACATCCATTCTAATATCGTGCCGTTTCCATTGTTTGCCATCGCTGCTGTAAAAAAGTGAAACGAGATTTCGATCATTGATCAGTCTGATCCACCCTTTCCGTGCGATCTCTTTGGGTTTGGACAGAACTCGATCAAGTCCATACCGGTGTAACACCATTGATGTGTCGTTGAAAGCCAAACCGGCATACGAACGTTGATTATAAAAAACTAACAATCCGGCAGTTGCANNAATCCGGCGGTGGCAGAACCTTCAAGCTCGAATTCAACTTCAATTTGGTATGAACGATCACCATTAACGAACCAAAGCGGAGAAGCATTTGCCGGCGATGTTCCTTTTCCTTTAAGCAGAAAACTTCCACGCTCATATCGGTAACGATCACTATCGTTCCTGTCACCCTGGTAAAAACTCCACTGCAGTCCCATCTTGTTTTGTGAAAAATCATCAGAGAAAGGAAAACCGTGTTCAATGGCATCACCATTCTTTGGTTTTGCAATCGGCAACGCTGGATCGATGCCGGAAAATTTTACCCATCCATCATTTGTCCATTCGATCGGTTCAAGTAAAGTTTGTCTGCCGAGCGTGTGGTAATTTTTTTCATACGCATGATACACAATGTACCATTTGTTATTCGGACCCTTCACTAAAGTCCCGTGACCTTTTGACCACCAATATTCATCGGTTGATGTTGTCCGGGCTATCGGATTGTACGGTGAATTAATCCATGGACCGTGAATTGACTTTGAGCGTGCACAAATAATCATATGTCCTGTGGGCGGACCCGCTGTTCCCCCTTGAGCAAGGATCATATAATAATAATCACCGTGTTTTGTAATCTTTGGTCCTTCCTGCGAAAAACTTTCAACGATCCATTCGTCAGGATATTTCCAGCCATCATAGATCTTTGTAATTTCGCCTTTGGTAGAAAGACCATCGTCATTCAGTTGAACATAGTAACCGCCGGATAAAAAAAGATATCGTTTTCCGTCTTCGCCAATCGCATGTCCGGGATCGATCAAAGAGATCTTTAGATCTCNNGCTCACTCCATTGGCCAGAAATGCTATCGGCAAAGATCACATAGTTCGAACGATACGTTCCGGTACGTCCCGGAAAATAAATAAAATAGCGATTACGATATTTAACCAATTCCGGCGCCCACACAGAGCCGACATTTTTAAGGAGTGTCGGTTTGATCGGTTTCCAATTGACCAGATCTTTTGAGTGCCAGATTACAAGACCGGGATAACTGTCAAACGATGAAAAGGTCATATAATAATTGTCGCCGTCGTTGAGGATCGACGGATCGGGATGATCGCCGGCGATAATAGGATTCAGGAAAAAACCGTTCCCCAAATCTGCTTTCCGCTGTTGTTCAAAACCTTTTCCCCAAGTCATAGACGACTTCAATTGGCTGCTATCGTTTATTGGAGAAGTTTTTACTCTGGTTGTTTTTTCGGAAGCCGAGAGGTATGAAGATATGA
>DMPG01000202.1:4184-5196 GCA_003456055.1 Bacteroidota bacterium
GGTTCAATCTATTCTCTCGTCAGTTTTTTATACCGTATCCGATGCGGATGATCGACATCGATCCCTAATTTTTTCCTGCGGAATTCTTCATACTCAGAATAATTTCCATCGAACCACTGTACCATACTTTCTCCTTCAAATGCAAGGATATGTGTAGCAACACGGTCCAGGAACCAGCGATCGTGCGAAATGACAACCGCGCAGCCTGCAAATTCTGTAAGAGCTTCTTCAAGTGCACGAAGAGTATTCACATCGAGATCGTTTGTCGGTTCATCCAGAAGAAGAACATTGGCTTCTTCTTTCATCGTTTTTGCTAAATGAACACGGTTCCGTTCACCGCCGGAGATCTGACCAACCAATTTTTGCTGATCACTCCCCGAGAAATTGAATCGGGCAACGTACGCGCGTGAATTCACTTCGCGAGTTCCGAAATGAAGAATTTCTTCTCCGCCGGAGATCTCATCCCAAATGGTCTTATTCGGATCGAGCGGACGATTTTGATCGACGTATGCAAGTTTCACTGTTTCGCCGACGATGATCTTTCCTGCATCCGGTTTTTCCTGACCGGTGATCATTCTAAAGAGCGTCGTCTTTCCGGCGCCGTTCGGACCGATGACACCGATGATCCCGCCGGGAGGAAGAACAAAATTCATATTCTCATACAGAAGGTTATCGCCGTACGCTTTTGCAACTCCTTCGGCGGTAATAACAACATCGCCGAGGCGCGGACCTTTGGGAATGAATATTTCAATATCTTCATTTCGTTTTTCATGCTCTTCCGAAAGCATTTGTTCGTACGATGCGATACGAGCTTTGCTCTTTGCGTGACGGCCTTTCGGATTCATCCGAACCCATTCCAATTCTTTCTTCAACACTTTTTGCCGTTTTGATTCCTGCTTCTCTTCAATTTCAAGACGTTTCGATTTTTGTTCGAGCCACGAAGAATAATTTCCTTCAAATGGAATTCCTTCGCCGCGATCCAATTCCAAAATCCATCCTGCTACATTATCAA
>DMPG01000258.1 GCA_003456055.1 Bacteroidota bacterium
GAAGGATGACTTCACTAATTTAACCTGCGCCTTGCTCACCATGACCGTTTTTTATCCTGCGTAACATCAGTGATTAAGATAATTCAAAATAGTATTTTAAAAATGTTCCGGTGAAAGAGAGCTTGTAGAATGAATCGTATTATTAAAAAATTGATCTTGATATTTGGTATTGCTGGAACATTGTCAGCGCAAAATCCTTCTTCAAGTATTTGGTCGTTGACTGCAAATCAGGCGGCAGTGATTTCCGGAGATGTTACGGCAACAGATCAATCATTAAGCAATATGCAGGTAACGTACAGCAGTAGCGTTCAGCGCAGCAGTCCGACCGGAACCGCGGGAACATGGGCAGCAGAAGCAGCAGAGAATAGTTCCCGATATATGCAGTTTGCTGTTTCACCGAAAACGAATTTTTATTTTACCGTGACATCAGTCTCTCTTAAATTATATGTGAACAGTGGCAGCGGAATGAGAGCAACTGTGTATTATTCCAAAGATTCTACCTTTACAACAAAAACTCAAATTGGTACCACAATAACGCTGAGTACTGCCGTCCCCGGAACTCCAAACGTTACAGCTTCGCCAAATTTTGATGTAAACCTCGGCGAGGTTTTTTATGTACGAATTTATCCCTGGAATATCGGAGCAACAACAGGTAAATATGTTATTACCAACAATGTAAATATTTCCGGAACAACGCTTTCGGCAACATCGGTTCTGACATCGGTTAACTCATTGAATCAATTTGTTCAGTCAACAAACACACCATCGGCTGTTCAAAATTATACCGTTACCGGAATGGGATTAACGAACAGCGTTATCATAACAGCTCCTGCAAATTTTGAACTATCATCGGATTCGGGTGCGACGTGGAACAATAGTGCCTCACCGCTAACATTGACAGTGAACAATGGTTCTGTTTCTGGCCAGCCGTTTCCAATAAGTGTGCGGATGAATTCATCTGCTGCAGGATTAGACTCGGGAATGATCACACACGCCAGTACAGGTGCGCCGCTCACAGAAGTCGCAGTCTGGGGAGTGCGGTTGGCTGCAGAACCAAGTGTTGTTTCATCATTGACATTTCCTCACGTGACCGGCACTTCGATGACCATAAATTTTACCGGTGGAAATGGGAGCAAGCGGATTGTCGTGATGCGCTCAGAAGATAGTGTCAATTGGGTGCCGACCGATGGAATTCCAGTTGGAGGGGTGGACAGCAATTTTACGATTGCAACGGATCAAATGAATGGAAATAAAATAATGTATAACGGTTCAGGAACGGCCGTTACCGTCATCGGACTTTCCAGCAATGTGAAATATTATGTTTCTGTTTTCGAATATAATGTCGCAACCGGAAACTCACAGAATTATTTTACTTCAAATTCTGCCAAAGGGACAAGAACCACAAATGCAGTTCCAACGCTTTCTTTTTCTAAAGAGTCGCTTCCATTTGGTATGGTTGTTGTCAATACGACCTCACCTGAGTTACACTACTCGATATAANNATCTCACACCAGAAGCTGGAAATGTTACTGTCACTGCGCCGTCCGGATATGAACTTTCATTGACGAGTAGTACCGGATTTACGACGATACTGCAATTACCGTATTCATCAGGCACACTGAATTCAATGAGTATTTATGTGCGTTTCAAACCAACGGCAATGACCGGTTACAATGGATCCATCGGTCATTCCGGTGGATCGGCACTGGATGCTAATGTGGCAGTTTCCGGAACAGGTGTTTCGGGAGCGGTATTCGCCAATACGCCGATAGGTTATGCTACACTCAACGGAGGAACAACCGGAGGAGCAGGCGGTACTGTCACGACAGTGACAACGTTAGCTGAACTGGAAGCATTTGCGAAATTATGTGAGAACAATACCAGTCCGAAAATTCTGTATATCAATGGAAAAATATCTTCCGCCGCAACAACAACGGTCACCATCAAACACGGTGCGAACATTTCGATCTACGGCGCAGGAAACTTTGGTGAGTTGGAAAATGTTGGGCTGGTTATTTGGGACTATAAGAATGTGATCGTGCGAAACATGAAGATCCATGAAGTACTTCTATCCGAACGATGCACTCTCGATTGATGAATGTGAGAATGTCTGGATCGATCATAATGAACTGTACAGTAAGATCGGTGCGGGGATCGGCGTAGATACATACGATGGACTGCTAGATATCAAGAACGGCTCACGGTACGTGACGGTATCGTGGAATTATCTGCATCATCACATGAAATGCTCGCTAATTGGACACACGGATAATACAGGTCAGCAGACGATCGATAGTCAAATGAGGATCACGTATCATCACAATTTGTTCAGTAATACTGACGGTAGAAATCCGAGTATACGATATGGTGCAATTCATATGTTCAATAATTTCTTCGAGGACATAACCGATTACGGAATAGCAGCACGGGATGGTGCGCACGCAAAGATCGAGAACTCCGTTTATCATAATGTCTTACTGCCAATGTCAACGGACAAGTTTCCGGTCTCCGGATTACCGAACGGATATATCTGTGAGAGCGGGAATATTTTTTCTGGGACGAGCGGAGCGAATGTTATCTCTCAAACGGGATGTGATTTCTGGGATGCAGCAACACTTCCGTATTCCTATACACTCGATCCGGTGGAAACAGTTGGAAGTATCGTCAAACTCGTTGCCGGTATTGGTATCATAACATCGGTTGGTGAGAATGGTGAATTACCGGTTGAGATCACTTCGTTCACCGCATCATCCAATGGGAAAAACATAGAACTGCAATGGCACACTGCGACCGAAACGAACAATGCCGGATTTGAAGTTCAGAAATATTTCAACGATCGATGGGAAAAAATCGGATTTGTTGAGGGAGCGGGAACATCGAACAGTGAACACCATTATTCATACAACGATACGAATCCTGCATCACTATCATACGTCTACCGTTTGAAACAGATCGATCGTAATGGAAAATTCACTTATAGTAGTATTGTTGAGGGCGTTACTTCTTTATCGGACCAGGATTTTGTGTTATTGCAGAACTATCCGAATCCGTTTAATCCTTCAACAATGATCCAATTCGTCGTTGCAAAGAAACAATCGGTCACGTTGACGGTCTATAATGCGATCGGTCAAAAAGTTGCTTCATTATTTTCAAATGTAGCTGAAGCAGGGAAAATATATTCGGTGAAGTTCAACGGGCAAACATTTCCTTCCGGGATGTATTTTAGTGTATTAGAAAATGGTACAAAGCGGTCAGTGAAAAAAATATTGTTGATGAAATAGTACTTCAATACAAATTACCGACTGATATTACGCAAAACTAAAAAACTAGTCATGGTGAGCAAGGCGCAGGCTAAGTTAGTTATGTCATCCTTCGACGCATCCTTTCCCGAAGGGATTCCTTCGGAACAAACAACGAAGTATTTGCTCAGGATGACCGCCGTTTCTGCGCCGCGTCGAACCACTTTTACCTCTTTACGTAACGTGAGTTACCGAAAGAAAGAATATTCACATTGAATTCACGGAAAAAAATAACACTATTACTATTTGGCTTGTTCTTTGCAATGGAATTGCAGTCAAAATCCATTTTTGTCTCGACCACCGGAAGCGACACTAATACGGGAACGATTGACAGTCCTTTTCTTACGATAGGAAAAGGGATCAATTCTATGGTTGCAGGTGATACGGTCTTCATTCGCGGCGGTGTTTATTCTCTGTCGAGTACGATCAGTATTTCCAAAGTGGGTTCGGATACGGGTTGGTATTATTTATATGCTTATCCCGGTGAACGACCATTGCTTGATTTTTCCACGCAAACAAGCAGCGATGGAATTAAAGTAAATGGGAAATATTTTCATGTATATGGTATTGATATTAAAAATTCTGCCCACAATGGAATTGCTGTTAACGGCAGTTACAATATCGTTGAGAATTGCAGAGTATTCGAGAACAGAAATACCGGACTCCAATTAGGGAATGGTGCTTCATACAATAAGATCATCAACTGTGATTCTCATTTCAATTACGATCCTCCTTCAGGCGGTGATGCTGATGGTTTTGCGCCGAAACTTAATGTTGGAACCGGGAACTATTTCTACGGCTGCAGAGCATGGCAGAATTCGGATGATGGCTGGGATGGTTACATGCGTCCTGCCGATAATGTTACCACAACAATTGAGAACTGTTGGGCATTTATGAATGGATATTTGAAAAATGGCAGCCCTTCTACCGGAAATGGGAATGGTTTTAAAATGGGGGGAGGCGATACTTCGAACAAAGATAGTTTACGTCATAATATGATCTTGAAGAATTGCCTGACGTATGACAATCGTGTGAAGGGATTTGATCAGAATAATAACAGAGGTTCAATGACACTGTTGAATTGTACCGGTTATCGAAATGGTGCGGAAAATTATAAGATCAGTTCTTTTATCAGAGCAAGTGAATCGTTAACGGTACGAAATTGCTTGGAGTTGGGAAACAAAGTCTCACTAGCAACGTTTGCAGTGCAACAAACAAATAGTTGGACGATTCCGATAACGGTGACAGCAGCAGATTTTATCAGTCTTGATACGACAGGTATTCGAGGTCCTCGTAAAACGGATGGAAGTTTACCGGATATAAATTTTATGCATCTTGCAGCAGCGAGCAAGCTCGTTAATGCAGGAACTGATATTGGTTTACCATTTAACGGCTCTGCACCGGATCTGGGAGCATTTGAATTTGATTCGCCGACAAACAGACAAGAAAAAGATCAGTTCATATCGGAATTTAGGTTGTTCCAAAATTATCCAAACCCATTCAATCCTTCAACAATCATTAATTATCAATTAGCAGTGAACGGTTATGTAACGTTGAAAGTGTATGATGTGATTGGGAGGGAAGTTGCAGTGCTGGTGAATGAAGTGAAGGAATCAGGGTATTATTCTGCAACATTCAATGCCGCAACATTTTCGACCGGAATTTATTTTGCCCGGCTGCAAAGTGGAAGCCAATTGCAGCTAAAGAAATTGATGCTGATTAAATAAATTGTTCAAAGAATAAGAAATATAACCATGAAAAATTTGTCTTTGTTAATATGCTTTAGTGTTATAGTAACTGTAAATGTATTTGCTCAAATTCCTGCATCCGCTACGTGGGAATTGAATGCAACAACAACGACCGGAGTCAGTACATCCGGCAGCGTAATAGGAGTTGATGAGACATTCAAAAATATGGAGATCAACCAATATACCGGACCGTTAGCAACCCAGCGGGTTCGAATAGTGGGGAATTTGTGGCCGGCAAGTCAAACTACACAGATCGATACAGTATATATTCAATTTACGGTATTTTCTAAGTCACCGTATGATCTTACTGTCAACTCGATTTATCTTGGTCTTGGAGCTAACGGCGGCGCCAGCATGAGAGCGAATGTTGCATACTCAACCGATTCTACGTTTGGTACGTCCACACAAATTTATGCCGCCGCTGCGGCGTTGAGCACTTCTTCTCTCATTACGATTACAAATTCTCCAACTGTTGTCGTTCCAAGCGGGCAAAAATTCTATCTCCGGATATATCCCTGGTATCATAATCTAACATCAAGTCTTACCGGAAAATATATTTGCCCCGACAGTGTCGTTATATCGGGAACGACGAATGGTTCTTCAATTTCACTACCCGAGATCTCAACAAAATCTATCACGAATATTTCTACAACGTTTGCAGTGAGCGGCGGAAATATTTCCACCGATGGTGGTGGGGCAATATCAGCGAGAGGTATTTGTTGGGATACGACTGCTGCACCAACCATTACAATGAATAAAAGTATCGACGGTATTGGTTCAGGATCGTTTACAAGTGTTGCAACAAATTTACTCCCAGGAAAGACATATTTTACTAGAGCGTACGCAACGAACAGTGCAGGAACTGCATATGGTTCAGAATTGAGTTTCACAACATTATTGGCAAAATCAGTACCAACTGTGACAACTTCAGCAGCATCAAATATTCTGGCAACAACAGCAAATACCGGCGGGAGTGTAACAGCATGGGGAGGAGATTCCGTAAGTGCCCGAGGAGTCTGCTGGAGCACTATTTCAAATCCGACAATTGCAGATAACAAAACTTTGAATGGAATTGGCAGCGGAGCATTCTCAAGTGTGCTGGTAAATCTCATGCCGAATACAAAGTACTATATCCGTGCATATGCAATAAACAATCTTGGAACCGGATACGGGAATGAAGTTTCGTTGTCCACCCAATCGCTTTCGCCGGATGTAACAAAGATTGTTGCTAAGAATGGCGGAGATTACACTACAGTTCAAGCCGCTTTTGATGCTGTTCCAGACAATTACACAGGAAAATATTTTATTTTTGTAAAAAAGGGCATCTATAAAGAAAAACTGCTCTTGTCGCAAAACAAAGTAAATGTTATTCTTATCGGAGAAGATCGGGACAGCACAATTCTTACCTATGATGATTATGCGGGAAAATCGGGGGGAACAAGTACATCACAAAGTGTTGCTATCGATGCGGATGATTTCATTGCAATGAATATCACATTTCAAAATACGGTAAAAAATGACGGATCATTTGCTGATCAACAAGCGGTAGCGTTGCGGGTGAACGGAGATCGTCAAGCATACTATAACTGTAATCTGCTCGGCTATCAGGATACATATTATACGTGGGGTGGAAGAGGAACTGGAAGAACGTATCACAAGAACTGTAAAATTGAAGGTTCCGTCGATTTTATATTTGGCCGTAATATCGTATTGTTCGATAGTTGCGAGATCCGTGTGAATAGAAACAATGGAACCCTGACGGC
>DMPG01000361.1 GCA_003456055.1 Bacteroidota bacterium
GACCGAAGCAATGCAAAGCGAAATTGTCACTGCAGAAAAAACATCACAACTACAATTCGGAAATATCGAAATCGACAGGGAGCGAAGAAAAGTTCAGCTTAAAGGAAAACGACTTGAGCTGACTGCCAAAGAATTCGATCTACTGCTGCTTTTTGCTGCACATCCGGGAAAAACATACACACGCGAACAGTTGTTAGAACTTGTTTGGGGATATCAATTTAACGGATACGATCACACTGTGAACTCACATATCAATCGGTTGCGCTCAAAAATTGAAGAAGATATGTCGAAGCCGAAATATATTCTTACGGCATGGGGAGTCGGGTATCGTTTTGCAGAGTTGGAAGAGATTGAATCGCAGAGCTAACTTCAAAAGTAATTTTGTTTCACACAAAGACGCAACGAACACAGATTTTAATTCCTAATGAAAAAATTCTTTCGATCGCTCTACTGGAAAATATCAGCAACGTTTCTTGCGCTGCTGCTCATTCTTTCCACTGTGTATATTTACATTATAGCGTTTTCGGCAGAAATGTATTTCCAGGAAGCAAATCAGCGATTAAGCATTCCCATTGCACAACGGCTGATTCAACATTATCAACCGGTAGTAAATCATCAGCTCGATTCATCCCGCTTGGAAGAGATCTATACGATTCAAAAACTGTTCAATCCCAGCATTGAAGTATATGTGCTCGATACAACAGGGAAAGTCCTTTCGCATTGTCCGTCCAATACAAAAGTCTGCCGGATGTTTGTTGAAATTCATCCTGTAAAAAAATTCGTTATGGAAAAATATCCTTCATTTCTCATGGGAGATGATCCGAAATATGAGATGACGGAAAAAACATTCTCTGCAGCAGAAATAAGGGATGGAAAGAAATTAATCGGATATTTATACGTTATTCTTGGCAGCGAAGAGTTCGATAATAATTTTAAGATGCTTGCAGGAAGTTATATTCTCCGCATCGGCACTCGTTCAATGTCGATTACATTGATTGCCGCGGCAATTATTGGATTGGTAGCACTATTATTTATCACAAAAAATTTACGGACAATCGTGCGAACCGTAAAAGAATTTCAGAATGGAAACCGCGATGCACGAATTCAGTTCTCATCCACCGGAGAATTGAATGAGCTGGCAACATCGTTCAACGAAATGGCGGACACCATTGTAAGGAATCTGGACGAATTAAAAACGATGGACAATCTTCGACGTGAACTTGTTGCCAACGTTTCCCATGACCTGCGGACGCCGCTTGCGACAATCCATGGCTATATAGAAACATTATTGATAAAAGCAGATACCCTGGGAATAGAAGAACGCGAAAAATATTTGAAAACTGTTCTTTCCAGCACCGATCGATTGAGTACATTGGTAGAAGAATTATTCGAGCTTTCCAAGCTTGAAGCTAAACAGATAAAACCAAACCCCGAACCTTTTTCCATTTCAGAACTTGTGCAGGACATAGGTCAGAAATACCTTATTATCGCTGGGAAAAAAGAGATTCGATTTCACTGTATTCTTCCGCACGACCTTCCATTGGTTATTGCAGATATTGCGCTTGTTGACCGCGTCATTCAAAATCTGACTGATAACGCAATCAAATTCACTCCGCAAGGAGGAGTTGTAACAATAGAGGTTCGACGAAACTTAACCAGCGTTGAGGTTGCGGTTGCCGATACTGGTGAAGGAATTTTTGAAAAAGATATTCCGCATATTTTTGACCGCTACAACAAAGGAAGCCAAAAGAATATTTTTCAGGGCGACGGAGCAGGATTAGGTTTAGCAATTGTAAAGAAGATTTTGGACATCCATCATTTATCTATTTCCGTTTCCAGTAAAAAAAATGAGGGAACGGCATTTTCCTTCACATTACCCGTATATCATCCATTGTTTGAGCAATAATCATTTTATCTACCCGTGATAATTTCGTGATAGGTTGAAGGTATATTGATTCATTATTATTTACCTATACTATCTATTAACCATCATAAAGGAAGAATTCATGAAGCAGATATTGTTCATAGTAACAATGTGTTTGTTTGCTTTTGGGTGTAAAAAAGAAGATTCGCCAGTTTCATCCACCACACCCGGGCAATCCACAACAACGGAAAATGCTTTGTATATGCTCGGAAAAAGTTCGGCAGGATTTCTCTTCTATAAGAACTCTGCAGATACAATTGCCAAAGGGGGAAATTCCGGACACTCCGATACAAAACTCCGCACACGATATAATACAATCGCAGCAAAATATTTAGATGGCACCGGTAAGGTGAAAGCGGGAACAGTCTTTCCGGATTCTTCGCTGATTGTTAAAGAACTATTTACCAATAATGCATTGACAACGTATGTGTTTCTTTTTAAGAAGAGCGGAGATAAAAATGCGGATGCCAACGGCTGGGTGTGGGCAGAAACATCACCGTCCGGCTCAACGTTGTATGCGGCGAGCAACAAAGGAGCAGGCTGCATTGGCTGTCACGGCGTTGGAATTGATTATACCCGTATGAATGATGCACACCCTTAAAAATAATGGCTTTCATTCAAAGAGTTGTAAACTTTAAATTCATCGATATTACTAATCATAAAAGGATCATTCATATGCGCAATACAATTCTATTGCTGTACAGTTTCATTCTTTGTTTCGGAATTCTTACCGCCCAGGATATGGGAAAAACCAGTGAGATGGAGAAAAAGGATGAAATGAAAAAGGGAGAAATGAAACAGGATGGTATGAACAATGAAATGGTCTGTCCGCATTGTAGCAAGGATAAAAAATGCGACATGCATGTAAAAGAAGATATGAAGAATCACAAAATGGGAATGAAAAAAGAAAAAGAAATGGCTTGCCCGCATTGCACCAAGGATAAAAAATGCGACATGCATGTAAAAGAAGATATGAAGAATCACAAAATGGGAATGAAGAAAGAAAAAGAAATGGCATGCCCGCATTGCACCAAAGATAAAAAATGCGACATGCATGCAAACAAGGATATGAACAAAGTAGATAGCCCAAAGAAATAGATTGCAATACTCACGGCGGTTATCCAACGTTGATAACCGCTTTTTTATCTTCAAATCCATTTCAAATGAGTCTCGCAAAGAAAATTTGGACTCGGTAAAATTGGGTCGTCTAAAACCAAGCCTTGCTCCGACAATACATTTGACTCATTCAAATAAAACAAATTGATGAATTCGATGAGTCATACACTATAATCTAAATCACAAAGAAAAATGTATACACAAATTCTATTGTTCATTCTTCTTTTACTCTCTTTTATTTCACAGCAAACATATACTCAGGGATGCAGTGACGCGGGATTTTGTACCCTTCATAGCCTTACACCACAGAACAATGATCCCTTTGAAGACAACAATAATCGCTTTGCAGTCGGTATTTCGAATGGCAGGGCGGATAACTCAATTACTGTGTATAGTGGATATGTAGAATATGGCAGAATTATTAATGCTGCTATTCGTAGCGATGTTAAATTGTCTTTTATTTCTCTGCACGGCACCCGTACGGGAACATCTGGGTTAGCAGATATTTTTTTAAGTTCAGCATACTCGTTTGGGGAAATAAATACTGTTACGGTAGGATTGAAAATTCCATTGGATGATGGGAATACCAAGATAAATGGATTGAGCCTTCCGATGAATTATCAATCAAGTTTGGGTACACTTGACCTACTTGTCGGCTTCGGAAGCAAGATCGAAGAGATAGCGATAACAGTTGCCCTTCAACAACCACTTTTGCAGAACAGGAACCAATTTTCTGTTGACAATTATCCGATCGATTCCGACTTCAGAAAGTTCACATCAACGAATAACTATAAACGAAAAGGTGATATTCTACTGCGTTTTTCATACCCTATTAGCTTGGACTCCAAAATAATACTTACACCGAGCATCCTGCCAATTTATCATTTTGCAAACGATTCATATACTACTACCGGTGGAATTGATAAAATAATATCCGGTTCAAAGGGAACAACGGTTAATATGAATTTTTATTTGACATATTCTCTCAATTCATCAGATCGCTTAGAAATAAGCTTCGGTTCTCCTTTATACACGCGAACGGTGCGACCCGATGGATTAACGCGGAGTTATGTACTAACAATGGAATACCAAATGCTCTTTTAATGATCATTCATTATTCTTTGAACTGCTTTTGAAATTCCATTTTTTTCCCTTTCCTTTCGACCCATTTTACAACAGGAAAATAACTTTTTTATCCCGCTTGCCACTAAAACTCAATGTACGCGTAATACTTTCCGGTTTATCGCATCGGTGCCAAAAATCGGGAACAAGCGTATTGCTCTCCTTGTTCAACTTCAAAAATTTCTTTATCTTCTACCATCATTTTTAAGGTGCCTTTATGCGAAATGTTGTCGTTACAGGAATGGGACTAATTTCTCCACTCGGTCTTTCTGTTGAAGAGTCATGGAAGAATGCAATTGCAGGAAAATCGGGTGTCGGATACATTACGCGATTTGAAAAAGAACGGTTTACCACGCACATTGCTGCCGAAGTGAAGGATTTCGATTCGAAAAAATACTTTGATCCTAAAGAGGTGTCTCGATGGGATCTCTGCTTACAATACGGAATCGGAGCAGGGGTTGAGGCTGTTGCTGATTCGGGATTAACGATCACTCCGGAGAATGCCGAACGGGTAGGAATCATTATGGGATCAGGTGCAGGCGGACTGATCGGGATCAGTCATACAGCGCTGAAGTTGGAAGCGGGCGGACAAAAACAAGTTTCTCCTTTTTTTATTCCCTCAGTGATCATCAATATGGTCTCGGGAATGCTGTCGATCCGTATCGGAGCAAAAGGGTTGAACTACGGTGTTGTCTCTGCATGCGCAACCAGCAATCATGCGATCGGTGATGGTTTTCATGCGATCCAGCGCGGAGAAGTTGATGTGATGATCGTCGGCGGGTCAGACGCATCGATCACAGAAATTGGTGTTGCCGGATTCTGTGCCGCGCGTGCATTGAGCAAACGAAACGATGAACCTATGCGGGCATCTCGTCCGTTCGATAAAGACCGGGATGGTTTTGTTATGGGTGAAGGAGCAGGAGCATTTGTTATTGAAGAAGAAGAACATGCAAAACAACGCGGTGCAAAAATCTACGGAAGAATCCTCGGTGTTGGAATGACAGCAGATGCATTTCATTTCACTGCACCGCCGGATGACGGCGACGGTGCAATGCGTGCAATGAAATTAGCGGTGAAATCTGCCGGATTACAACCGGAAGATATTGATTATGTGAACGCACACGGAACATCAACCGGACTTGGCGATGTTGCAGAAACAATAGCAGTGAAACGATTGTTCGGCGATCATTCAAAAAAGATCATGATCAGTTCTACAAAATCCATGCATGGCCATTTGCTCGGCGCAGCCGGTGCGGTTGAAGCAGTGATGACGGTGCTTGCATTGAAAGAAGGGATCATTCCACCAACGATCAATCTGGAAAATCCTGATCCACAATGCGATCTTGATTATGTTCCGAATGTTGCACGCACGAAAGAGATCCGGTACGCACTCTCGAACGGATTCGGTTTCGGCGGAACGAATGCAAGTATCTGTTTTGGAAAGGCATAGAAAATAAAATTTATGAGTGATAATCGAATCGTTAACGTCGGTCTTGTTCAGACACGCTGCACAAGCGATGCCGCGTTGAACATGGCAACGGCTGTGAAGGGAATTAGAGAGGCAGCGGCAAAAGGGGCGAACATTGTCTGCCTGCAGGAATTGTTCACGTCTTTATATTTCTGCGACAAAGAAGATTATGCACCTTTCAAACTAGCAGAAGCAATTCCCGGAACATCAACCGACATTCTTCAGCCGATCGCAAAGGAACTTGGAGTTGTCATCATCGCATCGCTGTTTGAAAAACGAACAGAAGGTTTATATCACAACACTGCTGCGGTGATCGATGCCGACGGATCGTACCTTGGAAAATACCGCAAGATGCACATTCCCGATGATCCGGCCTACTACGAAAAATTCTATTTCACTCCCGGTGATCTTGGATTCAAATCTTTCACCACTAAATTTGGAAAGCTCGGAGTGCTTATCTGTTGGGATCAATGGTATCCCGAAGCGGCACGATTGACAGCGTTGACCGGAGCTGAAATCTTATTCTATCCTACAGCAATCGGCTGGGCAGACGGAGAAGAAGCGTCTGTAAATAAAAAACAACATGATGCATGGGAAACAATCCAACGTTCACACGCAATTGCCAATGGAATTCCGGTTGTATCCGTAAATCGGGTCGGCCACGAAGGAAATCAAACATTCTGGGGCGGTTCGTTCGTTGCAGGAAACCAGGGAGAGATACTCTTCAAAGCTTCTCATGATAAAGAAGAGGTGAATGTTGTTCCGGTCGATCTTTCAAAATCCGATGCAACACGTATGCATTGGCCGTTCCTGCGCGACAGACGAATTGATGCATATTCCGATATCACCAAACGATTCATAGATTAATCTCTCGCAAAGACGCTAAGAAATAATTCTTTGTGCCTTTGCGTCTTTGCGTGAAATACATAATGACTGAAAAGAAAACTCCAAAACAACTTGGCTATCGATTTCCCGCCGAATGGGAACCACAGGCAGCAACATGGCTTTCATGGGCGCACAAATTAGAATCGTGGCCGGATAAATTTGAACCGGTTCCGTATATTTATACAAATATCGTGCGGACGATCGCTCAATTCCAGAAAATAAATATCAACGTTAACGATGATGAGATGTTCGAGGATGTTCAATCCCGATTGCTTCTTGCGGGTGTTCCCGAAGATCGATTTGCATTGTATAAAATTCCGACAAATGACGCGTGGTGCAGAGATCATGGTCCTGCGTTTTTAGTAAATCCAAATGCGAAGGATAAACTTGCGATCGTGGATTGGGGATACAATGCGTGGGGAAACAAATATCCGCCGTTCGATATGGATGATGTTGTACCGACAAAGATTGCCGAACAGTACAACGTTCCTGTTTTTTATCCGGGAATTGTGATGGAGGGAGGCTCAATTGAAGTGAACGGCAAAGGATGTCTTCTCACCACAAAAGCATGTTTGTTGAATGAGAACAGAAATCCCAATCTCAATCAGGAACAGATCGAAACATTTCTGAAAGAATATTACGGACAGGAAAAGATTCTCTGGCTGAACGACGGCATCGTCGGCGACGATACGGATGGACATATTGACGATCTTTCCCGTTTCGTCAATCCGACAACGATCGTTACATGCGTTGAAGAGGATCCGCAGGATGAGAACTATGAGATCCTTCAGGAGAATCTGAAACTGCTTCGAACGCTTACCGATCAAGATAACAAGCCGTTCAATATTATTGAACTGCCGATGCCTGGTTATGTTGCGTATGACGGGCAGCGGCTTCCTGCAAGTTATGCAAACTTTTTGATTGGCAACGGATTTGTGATCGTTCCGCTCTTCAATCATCCCAACGATCTGAAAGCATTGAACATCATTCAATCGCAGTTTCCCGATCGGAAAGTGATCGGCATTGACTGTATTGATCTTGTCTGGGGATTGGGAACACTGCATTGCATCAGTCAGCAGGAACCGCTTGTGCAGTGAACAGTGATCACAATTTACACGAGTTGACCGTCATCGTAAAGATGGCTGTCAACTATTTATTATAACTTTAAAGCAGTGCCTATATAGTTGTCCATCCCGTTAGAACGCATTAAAAAAGTAAAAACGAACTTAAAACAATTTGTTAATGACAATCCAATTATTTGATAAGACTTCTGATGAACCAGTTGACAAATTGTCCAGAATCTATGGCATGCTATTTTTTGCAGCATTATTGTTAGGGTTTGCTTCGACACTGTTGTACAGAAAATATATTTCTTCAAACCATATATATGATTTTGGTTTAGCTGATTCATTGCCAAATTTCTTTGCTGTTTTTGGGTTTTCATATTTAATGCTATTTCACTATCAAAAGAAAGTTGGCAAAACTTCTCCTCATTATTTTTTTATCAGCGCATTATCAATGATCGCATATGAGATCTCCCAACGATATGAGAGTGGAACATTTGATATACGAGACATTATTGCCTCAATAATCGGTTCCGTGGTTGCTTATGGTGTGTATGTAATTCTGAATAAAAAATGAGTTTTGCTTAAACGGTGGACTCCCTGTGACGCTATAAAAAATAAAAACGCCGCTC
>DMPG01000391.1 GCA_003456055.1 Bacteroidota bacterium
TTTGGATCGAGGCAATTCAATATCGACACCAGTTTTTGATAGAAACAGTGTGATTACTATAGAAAAGATTTCAAAACAAAAGGTCTCATAAACGACAATGAACAGTACTATTCAGGTCTTAGGAATTGAAGACACAAAAATTGCTTTGTTGGAAAACGGAACGAAAAGAATTTTTGATCCATTGCCGAGAGGACGTTATATCTGGCCGCAGATTTCACCTGATCGCTCGGATATTGTAGCGGTTGATATGGAANNTTAAATATTGTTCGAATTGGAAAATGTAATGCTCCACAATGGTCGCGAAGCGGGAAGTGGATTATTGGAATGGATGATAAAGACGATGGCCACAGTATTACCGGATCGGATATCATCGCTGTTTCAAACGATGGGAAAACTCGGGTTCAATTGACCAATACTGCTCCTCAAATGGAAATGTTCCCGGCAGTTTCTCCGGTTGACAATAAAATAGTTGTCAGCACTACATCTGGAGAGTTATTGATGTTTACTTATGAGGAGGTTCAATAATATGAAACGAATTATTCTATTATTATTCATTATCAATTGTTCAGTATCAATTGCAATTGCACAACCGCCAAATAATTTAACAGGTCTAAAGATTTGTATCGATCCGGGGCATGGGGGCAATAATGCGGCAAATGATCGTCGAATTGAACCGGATCCGGGAATTGTCTTTTGGGAATCAGAAGGAAATTTCAGAAAAGCATTGTGGCTTCGTCCACTAATGCAACAACGTGGTGCAACGGTATACCTTACACGCGAAACGAATACCTACCCAAACGATGCTGATGAACCGAGTTTAAGCGCACGATGGCAATTTGCCAATGCAAACAATGTGCATTGGTTCCATTCAATTCACAGCAATGCCGGCGGCGGTTCGTATACGATGGTGCTAATTAAAGAAATTATTGCCACGCGTGAGATTGCTTTTCCACAAACGGTTCCTATGTCGAGCTATATTTACAATAACATCCGAGCCAAATTGCGCACAAGCGCATCCGGCGGAAATGTTTCAGGATCGCCCGGTGTTTATAAAGATTATACGTTTTACGGCGGAACAAGTGGCGGATTTAATTTGGGTGTTCTTAACGGACTTGTTATGCCAGGCCAACTTTCAGAAGGATCATTTCACGATGGTTTTCCGGAAGCACGCCGTTTGCTGAATAATGATTATCGAAAGATGGAAGCGTACGGCATTCTTGATGGATTTCTGCAAAATTATGGCATTCCGAAAGATTCAGCTGGAATGATTGCTGGAATTCAATTGGATGCCGAAGGATCAAAACCGATGAATGGAACAGTTGTTCGTTTGCTTCCTGAAAACAAAGTGTACAACGGGGATCAATTCAACAACGGATTTTATATGTTCGATTCATTGCAGCCCGGTGTAAAAACAATTCGTTTTGAAACTCCGAATTTTAAGATCGATTCTGTTACGGTCAATGTAACACTTCAATCCACTTCGTTTGCTGATAGAACTCTTTTTTCACTCGTTCCTCCAAAGCTTACGCTCACTCAACCGCTGGTTGGTGATACGAATTTTAGTGTTACGAGCATTATCGGTTTCAGATTTTCACGAGCGATGGATACAGCTTCTGTTCGTTCATCATTGACCTTCATTCCTGATTTTGCAAAAACATTTTCATGGACCAGTGCGAACACTCAGTTAGTTATTAAGCCTACGCTTCCATTACCGACAAAGACAAATTTTACGATAACACTCGGTGCAACTGCAAAAGGTGCAAATGGCGTTCAGTTAGATGGGGATGGGAATGGCACAGCCGGAGATCAATTTGTCTTAACTTTTAAGACCGGATCTTCGGATAAAATAGCTCCTGAAATCGTTACTGCATTTCCAATTGATGCGAACACTCCAATCTCTCCCAATCAGATTATTTTATTGCAGTTTAATGAGCAACTCGATCCTTCAAGTGTAACATCTACAAATGTTGTGATCGAAGATTCTTCCGGAAATGCCATTCCTCAAATTCAACAAACCAAGTATTGGGATGGAATTAGTAATGGTGCGGTGAACATTTTTACAACAACACCGTTTACTGTCGGCAAAAGTTATCGGGTTAAGATTGTGAATGTAAAGGATCTTTCAGGCAATACTATATTGACTCCTTTGTATAAGTATTTTAGTATTGCAGGTGGTACATATGCGTATACTACAATTGATGATTTTAATTCCGGTATTACTTCCTGGATGCAGCCAACGGGAAGTGGTAGTACAATTGGTACAGTAGTCGATAGTTCGAAATGGCTGTCATCAACTTCGACAATTGTGCCACATCTTTCAAGTAATACTGCGGCTGCACGATTGCAATATGGATGGCTTACGGCAGGTCCCTCCTGGCTTATCCGTGAATATCTTAGTTCCGGCACTCCGCGAAGTGTAACATGGCTGCCGGCAAATACAAAACTCCAAACATATGTTTTGGGTGATGGAAGCAAAACTCGTTTTCGTTTTGCTGTTGATGATAGCGTTGACGCTTTTCCAGCTGGAACAGGAACAAATCACGAAGTCAGTCCGTGGATAACTATAGATTGGATCGGTTGGAAGTTAATCGAATGGGATTTCACATCAACCGGAACGTGGTTAGGTAATGGAAAAATTGAGGGATTGGCTCGATTCGACAGTTATCAAATACAATATGTTCCCGATAGCAGTGCACAATATGGGTCGTTGTATTTTGACCAATTACAATTGATAAAGCAAACATCACCATTATCGGTAAAACGATCAGATGGTATCCCGACAACGACATCATTGAATCAGAATTTTCCAAATCCATTTAACCCTTCAACGACAATAAATTTTTCTATTGCGGAACCGGGCAATGTTTCACTAATTATTTATGATGTTCTGGGAAGACAAGTTGCTGAATTAGTGAATGCAGCAATGAATTCAGGAGAATATTCGATCTCGTGGGATGCCAAAAATTATTCCAGCGGAATCTATTTCTATAAATTATCGACCGAGAAATATACCTCAATCAAACGGATGATGTTGGTAAAATAAATTGAGCAAAGACTAATCGGGTAAAAAAAATCGTTACACAAAAATGGGACAAAATATTTTGTCCCATTTTTTATTCTTGATTACGTGCTTTTTATTCATACTCGTTTTTCGTATTTTCTTATTACGTTCTCGTAGTTCAAGTGGATAGAACCGGAGTTTCCTAAACTTCTAATCGCAGTTCGAGTCTGCGCGAGAACACATAATCTATTGTCATTCCCGCATGCTTTTAGCGGGAATCTATTTAAATAAATCAAACAAATAAATATCAATGCGTTTATCTAAAGGTTTTTTCCCGACCGTAAAAGAAGTCCCTTCTGATGCTGTTATTCCAAGTCATCAATTAATGATCCGAGCCGGACTGATGCGTCAGTTGGCTGCCGGAATATTTTCGTTCCTGCCGATCGGTTATTCAGTGATGAAAAAAGTAATGAATATCATCCGCGAAGAAATGGATGCAATTGGCGGACAGGAATTCCACCTACCGGCATTGAATCCGATTGAATTGTGGGAAGAAACAGATCGCGTGAAAGCGTTTGGCGATATCATGTTTCATATTAAAAATCGCGCAATGGTGTTGGCTCCTACACACGAAGAAGTGATAACCAATATTGCAAAGAATCATGTGAAATCGCATAATCAAATGCCGCAGATTTGGTATCAGATCCAGACGAAGTTTAGAAATGAACCAAGACCAAAGTCAGGAGTGTTACGCGGCAGACAATTTACAATGAAAGATTCATACAGCATGGATTCTTCGTGGCAGGGATTGGACAAAAGTTACGATCTTCATGCCGAAGCGTATAAAAAAATATACAATCGATGCGGTCTGAATTTTTATATTGTCGGTGCATCGAGCGGTGCAATGGGTGGAAGTGGTTCTCAAGAATTTATG
>DMPG01000378.1:0-126 GCA_003456055.1 Bacteroidota bacterium
GTGCAGATCGTCGGCACAATGGAAGAATATTCGTACGGTAAATTCGGCTGGATCATGGATCCTGAAGGGAATAAGATCGAACTGTGGGAACCGATCGATGAAGAACTTTCAAAGAATCTCAAATAA
>DMPG01000378.1:173-2806 GCA_003456055.1 Bacteroidota bacterium
TTGATACCTCCTGATCTATCACTCAATCTTTACACAATCTATCAATGGAGGTATTATGGACGAAAGCAGGCTTCGCACATCACTGTTATTGCGAATGGTTCTAATTGGGGCACTCACAATAATTCTACTCATCCCTGCAGCAATCGTTGAATCACTCATCACCGAACGAAATGAACGGAAGATTTCTGTCGTCAATGAAGTAAGCAGTAAATGGGGAAACCATCAAACCATTGCGGGACCGATACTCACTATCCCCCTCAAGTATACGGTAAAAGATTCTGAAGGAAAGATCTCTTCGTATACAAATTTGCTGCATATCCTTCCCGATACACTTTATTCTACAGGAAGCATTTCAACTGAGATCCGATACCGCGGAATATTCCAGGTGGTTTTGTACAATACGAAACTCTCTTTTTCTGGAACGATCAATACCGCTGATATCCCGCATTTGAAACAATCCAATGCAGTTCCACAATGGAACGATGCATTTTTCACCGTCGGAATCACCGATCTTCGGGGAATCAAAGAGAATGTTGTCCTGACCATGAATTCGAAGCAGTTCTCCGCAAAGTCGGGTGTCCGTTCAAAGGATGTTGTTGCTTCGGGAATCACATTTCTTCCGGAGATCACAGAACAGCAGCAGCAATTTTCCTTCTCATATACACTTGATCTGAACGGAAGTTCCGAACTCCGGTTTGTTCCTCTGGGGAAACACACCGAAGTAAAATTGCAATCTGCTTGGAACAGTCCGAGCTTTGTCGGCGATTTTTTGCCGGAGCAAAAAACGATCAGCGATAACGGATTTTCTGCAAAGTGGAAGATCCTTGAACTGAACAGGAATTTTCCTCAAAGTTGGATCGGAAAAAATGATGCGGTCGATAAATCATCATTCGGAGTTCATTTACTGCAAACGGTCGATGAATATCAGCAGACATACCGAACGGCAAAATATGCGATCCTCATCGTCGCGCTCACATTTCTCGCATTCTTTTTATGCGAAGTATTGACCCGTGAACTGCTCCATCCGATCCATTATACGCTTGTCGGTTTGAGCTTGATCCTGTTTTATGTGCTGGTGCTTTCGTTGTCCGAACAGTTTGGTTTCGATACTGCATATCTCATCTCGTCATTGACCATCCTTACAATGATCGTCTTATATACCAGATCTATCGTCACATACAAACGAACTGCCGTGGTCATCGGAAGCGTGATCTTTGTTCTCTATGTTTTCCTGTATGTGGTTTTGCAATTGGAAGATTACGCATTGTTGATCGGCAGCGTAGGATTGCTGGCAAGCCTCGGAGCCGTGATGTATCTTACCCGCAAGGTTGATTGGTTCTCGTTCGGAAAGAAAACAGAATAAGCCGTTGAAGATGTAATCACTACAGCCGGATATCCTTGGATATTCGGCTGTTTTTTGTTGCAGTAGACCAACCATTAACAAAAACTTCACTTCCCTCCTTCCTAAATTTGTAATACATTGCAGTGAAGATCACAATCATTAAAGGAGTTCCTTCTGCATGAAAAAACTCTCATCCTTCTTCATCCTCTGCTCGTTGTTCACGTTCGCTCACGATCACCACAAACACGAACGGGTAATTTCATTCCCGAACATTCCCGGATATATCACACTGAAATGCGATCTTCATCAGCATACTGTTTTTTCGGACGGCAACGTATGGCCGACGATCCGCGTGGAAGAAGCATTGAAGGACGGGCTCGATGCGATATCGCTGACCGAACATCTGGAATACCAGCCGCATAAGAATGACATTCCGCATCCCGACAGGAATCGAGCGTACGAACTTGCGCTGAAAGCGGCGAAAGATACAAACCTGATTGTCATCAACGGATCGGAGATCACCCGCAGAATGCCGCCGGGACACAGCAATGCGATCTTTCTTACAGACGCAAACAAAATGCTGATTCCGGATTCCATTGAAGTGTTCAANNCGATTTTTCTTTCCGACGCGAATAAGATGCTGATACAAGATTCCGTTGAAGTGTTCAGAGAAGCAAAACGTCAGGGAGCATTCACATTCTGGAATCATCCGAACTGGCTCGGACAAAGTACTACAGGCGCTGCAACGCTGACCGATATGCATAAATTTTTGCTGAAAGAAAAATTACTGAACGGCATTGAAGTGGTGAATGAATTCACCTACTCTGATGAAGCGGTGCAGATTGCACTCGATCATAATTTGACATTCATCGGTTCATCGGATATTCACGGACTTATTGATTGGGAGTATAACGTACCCAACGGCGGACATCGTCCGATTACACTCGTGTTTGCGAAAGAACGGAGTGCAAATAGCGTGAAGGAAGCATTGTTCGAGCGGAGGACGGTTGTCTATTACAACAATATGCTCATCGGACGAAATGAATTTCTCGTTCCATTGATACAGCAGTCTCTCACTGTCGAAAAAAGTTCATACTCTGGAAAAACATCCGTCCTGATCGTGAAGATCAAGAATTCCAGCGACATGGATTATCTTCTGGAGAACAAGGGTGACTATACGTTCCATAATAATGCGGATGTCGTCACCGTGAAAGCGAACGGTGTTACAACACTCGAAGTGAAGGTGCTGCAGAATCTTCCGAAGGTTAGTTTGAAATTCTCCGTACTCAAC
>DMPG01000263.1:0-142 GCA_003456055.1 Bacteroidota bacterium
CGTTTTTCATCTTGCAGAATGTACCAAACCATCTTCGTACATTCAAGAAAGCGAGAGACGAAAAAGCTGATCATTACAGACTTTTGTATCCGGATTTTAGTTTGGTCCATCATTACTTATTTCTGCATACGATGAATAGCAT
>DMPG01000263.1:179-5485 GCA_003456055.1 Bacteroidota bacterium
GCTTTTCGCAACCCTAAAGGTTGCAGATACTATGGTTCAGAAGTTTTTTAGATGTCTCTGAATCTCTATTTTTTTCATCAATTAGAAAGTCGATAGTGTTAAATCAATCTGTCCTTGCATATCCAAAGAAGAATCGATAGTTTTATTCCAAAATTTATTTTCGGGTTACCATCAAACGACCATCCAGACAGGATTTCCTATGAAGATCAACAGAATGATTCTACTATACTTCTTTACCGCGGTTTTTAGTTCTGCACAACAGCCGGCGAAACTCAATGATATCACATTATATACTACCGCGGAAAAGACGGAGTACCGGCTTACACAAACAAATGCAAATCCTTTTGTACCGTCGGTGCAGCCGCTTGAAACGGAGATATGTATCTTTATCAATCCCAAAAAAACATTTCAAACATTTCTCGGCATTGGCGGTGCAATAACGGATGCTTCTGCAGAAGTATTTGCAAAGCTATCTGCTGCCAAACAGCAGGAGCTGTTGACTGCATATTATGACAGTAACAATGGAATCGGCTATACACTGGCTCGCACGACGATCCACAGTTCCGACTTCAGCAGCGGGAGCTACACGTATGTGAAAGAGGGTGACAAAGAACTGAAAACTTTTTCGATTGAGCACGATAAGCTTTTCCGAATTCCGCTCATCAAACTTGCAACAAAAACAGCAGGCGGAACTCTGACGCTGTATGCGAGTCCATGGAGTCCTCCTGCATTTATGAAAAACAATAAGAATATGCTCAAGGGAGGAAAACTGCTTCCGGAATTCTATCAAAGCTGGGGAACGTATTTTTCAAAATTCATCAAGGCATATGAGGCAGAAGGTATTCCGATATGGGGAATCACAGTGCAGAATGAGCCGATGGCGACACAGAAATGGGAATCATGTATCTTCACAGCCGAAGAAGAACGCGATTTTTTAAAATTGTATCTTGGACCAATAATGGAACAGCAAGGACTTGGAGAAAAAAATATCGTTGTCTGGGATCATAACCGTGACTTAATGAACCAAAGAGTGAACACTATTTACAGTGATCCCGATGCGGCTAAATATGCATGGGGTACCGGATTCCACTGGTATGAATCATGGTCCGGTGGAAGACAAATGTTTGAAAACGTCAGAGCGGTGTATGAAGCATTCCCCGATAAACATCTTCTCTTTACCGAAGGATGTGCAGATAGTTTTAATCCCGAACGATTACAGCATTGGCCAAACGCCGAACGATACGGTGAATCCATGATCAACGATTTCAATAATGGAACGGTTGGATGGACCGATTGGAATATTCTGCTCGACGAAAAAGGCGGACCGAATCATGTCGGCAATTTCTGTTTTGCACCTGTTCATGCTGATCTGAAAACAGGTGAGTTGATCTACACTCCATCCTATTACTATATCGGTCATTTTTCAAAATTCATCCGCCCGAATGCAAAACGGATCAGCACGGTCAGCAGCCGCAGTCAACTACAAAGCACATCATTTGTAAATACCAATGGTTCAATGGTTACTGTTGTTATGAATCAATCAGACACGCTTGTAACGTACCGACTCATCGTTGGATCTCGTTCGGCTCAACAGACGATCCCAGCAAGAGGAATACAGACGTTGGTATATTAATTCTACAATATTCCAATGTAATTATTTCTTTGAATATTTAGTCCTTGAGATTTCGGGAATGATAAAAAATATTCATAAAACAAGAAATTGATACAGAAGAATATCTTAACAGTGTTGCCTTGAAAGAAAGTCTTAACATTAGACGCGCAAAGCTCAGTTACATGATGAACCGACAAAAATAATCTTATTATTCAAATCCATACACTTGTCATTTCCCAAGGTAAAAACTACATTTACTAACACATAATTCCAGGTCAATCCATTCCTCCATCTTGTAACAAATCTATCCTCCCGGCATCTAATGGTTGAAGGATTAAAGTGATGGAAAAAGAATCCACCTATAAAGAGATTATCAAACTCAACCGCGATCGGATATACCGGATCTGCTGCGGATACGTCCATAATGCCGATGAACGGAATGATGTCTTTCAGGAAATCCTTATTAATATCTGGAAGAGTCTCGACAATTTCCGGGGCCAAGCTGCGGTCAGCACTTGGATTTACCGTATCACCGTTAACACCTGTCTGAGCTACCTGCGGACTGAACAGCGCCGGAACCGACATATCGATCGGGATGCATCTGAAACCATCGATCTTCTTACGGAAGATAATAATGAAGAGTCCGAAGAGCAGAAACATCTGCTCGATCGATTGTATCGCCGAATTATCACTCTTTCACCTATCGACCGGGCGGTCATTTCTCTTTATCTGGAAGATGTGAGTACAAAAGAGAGCGCGGAAATCCTTGGTATTTCGGAGGCGAATGTGCGGGTGAAACTACATCGTATCCGAAAAGCATTGAAAGAAATGGAAGATGATTATGAAAATTGACGACATTAAAAAACAACGGTTTGCCATCAAGGCACCGCATGCAAAAATGGAGACGACTATGAACAACACCGAAGATTCCATAGACAGTCTGATTGAAAAGCTCAAGTCAGAAGATACCAAACTGATGCATTCTCTCAAGCGAGCTTTACCATTATGGGGAATTGCCGCAGGTTGTTCGCTGTTTGTCACGATCGTGTCGTTCATATCAATAATGGGAACCTCCGCTGATTTTTATGCCGGTATATATTTGCGTGTTCTGCTCATGCTAATTTTTATAGGTCTAACTGTAGCAATGTATCTGCAGATCAAAAAGCTTGGCACGATCGATTATACAGAACCAGTGATCCTCTTTCTACGAAATGCGGTCAAACGGTATCGTTTCATTTCACTGCCGTATTTCCTGTTTTCAATTGTAGCGTCTTCGATCCTTGCGTTGGCTGCGTCAGTGTATTTCAACGATGTGCTTATGAGATACTTTGATGTTTCTGATACTTCGGTCGGAATCATCATCAGTTTTGCCTTTGTTGCACTGGTCTACGTTTTCGGGTATTATGCAACGAAGAGCGAGTGGAAAAAGTCCAAAGCGGCGATCTTCGAAGAGATCAAAAAAATGCAGAAGGAATTACTGCACGATTCAGAATAATGAAGGATAACTAATTCTGACACACGATATAGTGCAACAATACCAAATCCCAATTACGCCAAAAGCGGACGACGCTCTTACAATGAATGTGCAGGGGTTCCTCGCGGTGACTCTCATAAGTATTTTTGAAACAGCTGCTAGTTATTGCATCCAAAATCTCATAAATAAACTACCCGTAAGAGATTAAAACGAAACGCCAGATTCATCGATTGAGCGTTTGATATATTTCCTAAATATTGGGCCGTTTGAGATTTGTTTGGTTCTCTTGATTGATCAGTTTTTTCTATCTACTTTTCTGCTAACAATGAAATATGGTTCTGATTGTCTCTTGTTAATATTGTTCAGGATATAGTATTCGTCCTGTCAGATGATGAATTGCTGTGTTTATCGATTTCTTTTACACTAACAATACATAAATGAATTTATTTTTGTGAAGTAATGGATATTTATTTTTACGAAGCATTTGAGGAAGAGACTGCTTCTTTAAAGGTACTCATCGGTAATGAATTTACCTTCGAAATGACGAAGGAAACAATTCAGGAATCCGGACATTTCAATCCGCCAGCTCGCCTTATTTCTATCCGCACACAATCACTCATTCCGGCACCATGGGCCGATAAACTTGACGGCGTGTTAAGCAGAAGTACGGGATATGATCATTTAAAACAATTTCTTAAAACGATTCACACTCCGCTTCCGTGCGGTTTTTTAAATGAATATGCTACACGTGCGGTCGCCGAACAGGCGATATTAATGTCCATGGCATTATTGCGTCGTTTGCCGCAGCAAATGCAGCAATTTGAACATTTCAACCGTGATGGTTTGACGGGAAACGAACTGTCCGGTAAAAATCTGTTAGTTGTCGGTGTTGGACGGATCGGTAAAGAAATATTATCCTTGGGTTCAGCCCTTGGCATGAATATCCGAGGAGTAGATCACCATCGAAAGCATTCAGCCATTCATTATGTAACAAAAGAGGAAGGTATTTCCTGGGCAGATATCATTGTTTGTGCAATGGATCTTACTGACGAAAATCATGGATACTTTTCGTACGATGTATTGAAGCGTGCCAAACCGGGAGTTATTTTCATCAACATCGCCCGCGGCGAACATACTCCTACCAAGGATCTGAAAAAACTGCTTTTGGAAAATCATTTAGGGGGACTCGGTCTTGATGTGTACGAAGATGAACCGAACATCGCAGCATCGTTTCGTGGGAACAGGAAAAGTGAATCTCACTCTTTTATCGCGCTGAAAGAAATTCTTCATCATCCCCGTGTTATTTTCACTCCTCACAATGCTTTCAATACGGTTGAAGCGGTATATCGCAAATCGCAATATACTGTCAATGAAATTCGATATTTTTTGAAGAATAATATTTTTCAAACACGTCTGGAACTCTGATGATCTGAACGCAATATTTTTAGATCCTGTTACGGATTCTCAAAAATATGTGGATGTTTTTTTAAAATCATTTCCGTCAGTTATTTTCCAGGAATCCCAAATCTATTGTATAGAACTTTCAACGTGGTATAAACAGCTATTCCTTCAGCATAATCTATATGAGCATGGATGCATGAGAGTGAAGACTTAATCAATTTTAATTCTCACATCAACGGCGTAATATTTATCGTCTTCGCCGACAATCAGAGGATTCAAATCGAATTCGATTATGTTGTTGTTCTCGATCATCATCGTTGCACACGATTTAATAATACGTTTCAGTCCGGGAATGTTTCCGGGTAATTCTCCGCGCACGCCGCGCAATATTTTGCCAATACTGGTTTCGACGATCATCTTTTCAATATCTTCATCGGTGAGATAACAAGATTTGATTGCAGTATCTCCAAAGACCTCAACATATTTTCCGCCGGAACCGAACATTATGATTGGACCGAATGACGGATCCCTGAAACCGCCTATTAACAATTCATGTTTGATCTTCACAAACTGTTGAATGAGAAATTCTTCTACTTCCAATCCATTCACCAAAAAACTTTTTTTAATTTCGTCTGCCGCAGCCAATAATTCTTCTTTGGTTTTGATGTTCAGCTTCACTGCGCTCAATTCCGATTTGTGAATTACTTTTTGGCTTATTCCTTTCAGAACGAGCGGATAATATTCATTCTCAACATTTTCAAGATCATCAGCTTTTATTAAACTGCTCTTTATGAGTGGTATATCATATACGCTGCAAAG
>DMPG01000263.1:5520-7410 GCA_003456055.1 Bacteroidota bacterium
TCCCGTTCTTTTAATAGTTTTTGTTGTCGAAAAGAATGGTAAACCATATTGGATAAAATTTCTGCCGGATCTTCCGCTCTTCTGAACAACGGCACTTTTTTAGATGAATTTTTCCGGTAATAATCCCAAAATTCAGGCAAAGGCATTGCAACCTGAAGAATCGGTTTTTCGCATTGAAGTGAATTAACACTTTCAATAACTTCAAACGGTGCAACCATGACCGGCTCTACAAAAATTGAAATCACTGCATCAACATTTTCATCTGCCGCAACAATCTCAATTACTTTCTTATAAATTTCAGCAGTGCCGCCGGGCAGAAGGTCAACCGGATTTTCAATGCTCCCCTCGGGATGCACGATTTCGCGCAGTTGTTTCTTCGTTTCAGGACTAAATGTTGTTAACGATAAATTTTCACGCTCAAGTGAATCAACACACAAGATAGCGGGCCCTCCTGCGTTTGTTACAACAGCAACGCGGTTACCGTTTGGTATTTTAAAATTCTCAAATCCCTTTGCCGTGTTAAAGAGCTCATTCAAATTATCTGCGCGGATAATTCCAAATTGATGCAATAATGCATCAACGACTTTATCTTTTCCGCTCAATGCGCCGGTATGCGAAGAGGCAGCTTTCATTCCGCTTTCAGTCTTGCCCGCTTTTAAAACAATCGTTGGTTTCGAAATTTCTCCGGTAATGAACGGACGGATGAATCCAAAACCGTTAACAAAACTTTCAAGATAGAATGTGAGGGTTTTGATGTTGTGATCGTTTTGCCAGAAATGAAGAATATCATTTTCGTTGACATCGGCTTTATTGCCAACGCTAATGAAGTGTGCAAATTTAATATCGGTTTGCCGCAAAGAATTTAAAACTGCCGCACCGAGAGCACCGCTCTGCGATAAAAATCCGGTTGCACCGGTTTCGGGTTTTTCCGCCACAAAAGTTGCGTTCAGTTTAATTTCATCGAGTGCGTTAATTACCCCCATGCAGTTCGGTCCGACCATCCTCGCACCTGCTTGTTTTATTTTTTCAATAATTTTTCTCTCGGCATCTTCACCCTCTTTGCCGGTTTCCTTAAATCCGGCAGTGATGAGTATAATTGATTTGACATTTTTATTCAGTAAGGCACCGATAGACTCTTCAGCGAATTGTTTAGGAACTACAATTATTGCAAGATCAATTTGCATATCGATCTCTTCTATCGAGCGATAACATTTGTATCCAAGCACATCATCAGCTTTTGGATTCACTGGAAATACTTTTCCGGTGTATCCATACACCTTAATGGTTTTCAAAAGCTCATAACCGATACTTTTTTCTTTGGTCGATGCCCCGGCAACGCAGATTGATTTCGGATAGAAGAAATATTTAAGAGGATTCATATTATCCCTTGAAGATGTTAATGGTGTCGCAAAGCCGCTTCGTATAAGCATTAAAGTAGCAATTAATTTTAATAAAAAAACCTAGAGCATTATTTTCTAAAAGCAGCCATTTGAAATTTTCTTTAATACAAGGAGCTGAACATATCGTCCAAACCTGGCCGTTTGACATATTTTTTGGACGTAAATCGGTTTGAAATTGAAGTGTTGGAGTCAGCCGTGCTTGGTTCGGTACAATGATGAAACGAAGTACAGAACAACGCCCGGATGATAATTCTCCAGGCGTTGTTCTAAAAATATTTTCACATCGCTGTTACAGTAAATCTTTATTTCAGCATCAACCCCGCCAGAGTGCGGCGGGGTCTATGCGTTCCAACTATTTGATCAGCGACATTTTTTTCAATTGCACTTTGTCACCGCTCTGTAATTTTGCAAAATATATTCCACTGGATAATTTTGATGCATCAAATGTTGTGGAATAATACCCTGTTTCTTTCACTTCATTCACCAACGT
>DMPG01000263.1:7499-16975 GCA_003456055.1 Bacteroidota bacterium
CTGCGGCCACACCTCCCGTACTTCCTCTTTTTTCGTATACAGCGTAACCCCGCGCCGGCAATGTGATTGTATAATTTTGAGTCACCGTCATTGCCGAATCGCTGAAGATATCGCGATATGTATCGGAATAAATATTCGTGCTCACCGTGACTGTTCTCTGAGAATTTGAAATATTAAAAATTNNGCATACTTTGTCTGCACCTTTCTGGCGAACGAACGCAAAAACATTCTGATCGTCGGTTGTTGCCAGTCGAACCAGATTTGCTCCCGCAATGCCATTCCACAATGCACTGTTATTTCTTTTTGTGCGAAGCAGTGCCCGATAGCGGTTCGCCAACGGGTGCGTCTTCCACACGATCGAGTCTTTATCAAAAAATTTCAACCGGTGATTCAATCCTACTTCCTGTCCGCCGTAGATCAGCGGCACACTGCGGAACACAAGCGAAAGCGCGATGAACGACTCCGCCGCACTGCCGAATAATTCTGTGTCGGTTCCATACCATGAATTTTCATCATGGTTGGAGGTGAAGTACATCCGATTCGCATTGCCACTGTACGATGCGTTCTCACTCTGCACGTACGCAGCAAGATTGTTCGCGTCATTGGATCCGTTCGCAAGACGAGTCAATAGCCCGCTTCCGAAGCCATAAAAACTCCAGGCATAGGTGATGTCAAATCCGGCGGAATAATACTTTGCGCCGTCATCCTCAGAGATCATGATAATGTTGGGATGTGATTTCTTAATTTCCGTGATCGCCTGCGTCCAGAAATCGATCGGAATAAAGCTTGCCGCATCGCAGCGGAAACCATCGATCTTCGCCGTTTCAATCCAGAATTTCATCGCACCGATCATGTAACTCCGCAGTTCCTGGTTGGTGAAATCAAGCTGAATGACATCGCTCCAATTTGTGCCGGGGGGCGGAATAAAATTGCCGCTGCTGTTCTTTGAATACCATTCAGGGTGGGTGAGCGTTAATCCATTATCCAACGACGTGTGATTACCAACCCAATCCATAATAACGTACATCCCTTTGGCATGGATCGAATCGACCACCGCTTTAAAATCATTGAGCGTGCCGAATTCAGGATTGACGGCATAATAATCTTTAACGGAATAATAACTGCCGAGACTGCCAAGTCTGTTCTTTGACCCGATCGGATGGATCGGCATGAACCAAACCACTCCAACACCAAGATCTTTGAGCCGATCGAGATGTTTCCCGAATGCAGCAAAGGTTCCTTCCTTCGTATACTGCCGGACATTCACTTCATAGACACTAAGATTATGACTCCATGCGCTATGATCCTGAGAAAACGCCTTCTCCGGCAGTATTCCACCGAAAATACAAACGATCGAAAAATATAATTTTATATTGTGTTTCATCTCATTCCCATTCATTGATTAAAAGCGAAGTCCATACAAATATATGTCCAATTTACTGTTGAATATATATGTACACACGACAGGTTCCTAATAATCTATAATATATAGAATAATGGAATGACACACCGAAAGAGTAAAACTCATTATGTAGAAACAGGGTTAGGAATCATACTGCGGTAATAACATTATTCAAACTTCTTTTATGCTTTAAGGTTAATGTTGAAGATTTTTCGAATGGATATTCTTAAACAGCAACGTCCGAGTGTCTCGATTCGCGATTCATTACTGATTCTCGACACGAGTTCATCACTTGGGCGTTTATTGTTTTATCGTACGATGTGTTTCATTTTTGATAATTGTTTCAATAACTTGACCTGCCCCCATATGACGATTGAAAATATACTGAAACTCTATTCCTTCTTATCATTTATTTCCTTATTCTTTGGATGGTAATTCTGCTGTTGTGATGGTAATGAATGAGAAAATTCAATAACCCAATGTGGATCAGTATGAAAAAATTAATCGAATGTGTTCCGAATTTCAGCGAAGGACGGAACATGGCTATCATAAAACAGATCACTTCTCAGATTGAACGGGTTGACGGCATTCGGCTGCTTGATGTGGACCCCGGAAAGGCTACCAACAGAACAGTGGTAACGTTTGTCGGTGAACCTGAGGCAGTTCTTGAAGCTGCATTTCAGGCGGTAAAGAAAGCTTCTGAAATTATTGACATGAGAAATCATACCGGTGAACACCCCCGCATGGGCGCAACCGATGTCTGCCCGCTCATTCCGATTTCCGGAATTACAATGGAAGAAACAGTTGTGTACGCACGACGCCTGGCAGAACGCATTGGAAAGGAACTTTCCATTCCCGTGTATTGCTATGAGTACGCTGCCTATACCGAGGAGCGAAGAAATCTTGCGAACTGCCGCGCAGGAGAATATGAAGGACTTCAAAAGAAATTGTCCGACCCGGAATGGAAACCCGACTTTGGTCCTGCTGCATTTAATGCTACAGCAGGAGCAACTGCCGTCGGCGCTAGGGATTTTTTGATCGCCTATAATGTAAACCTGAATACAACATCTGTGCGAAGAGCAAATGCAATTGCGTTTGATATTAGAGAAAAGGGGCGTCCGAAAAGAGAAGGCAACCAGATCGCAGGCAAGATCCTTAAAAATGAAAAAGGGGAAGATCTGTACATTCCCGGCACGTTGAAAGCGGTGAAGGCCATCGGATGGTACATTGAAGAATACGGTATTGCACAAATTTCAATAAATCTTACCAATATCAACATCACTCCTGTTCACATTGCATTTGAAGAGGCATCTAAAAAGGCATTGGAACGGGGAATACGGGTCACCGGTTCTGAATTGATTGGATTGATACCCTTACAGGCCATGCTCGATGCAGGAAAATATTTTTTGAAAAAACAGCAGCGCTCGGTCGGTATCGCAGAGGAAGAAATAATAAAAATAGCTATAAAATCGCTTGGCCTCGATGATCTCAAACCGTTCAATCCAAAAGAAAAGATCATAGAATATCTGCTGGAAGACAATTCAAAAAAGAAATTGATCGACTACACCTGCAAGGGATTCGCAAACGAAACAGCATCAGAATCACCCGCTCCGGGAGGCGGATCAATTGCTGCATACATCGGCGCACTGGGAGCGTCGCTGGGAACGATGGTGGCAAACTTATCGTCCCACAAAGCCGGCTGGGATGAACGGTGGGAGGAATTTTCCGCCTGGGCAGAAAGGGGTCAGGCGATCAAGGACAAGCTGTTGTTCCTGGTTGATGAAGACACTAATGCATTCAATGCAATCATGGATTCGTACAAACTTCCAAGATCAACAGACGCAGAAAAAAAATTACGGTCTGAGGCGATTACTACAGCAACACGATATGCGATTGAAATCCCCTTCCAGGTCATGGAGACATCGTACGCATCAATGGAGCTGATAAAGGCAATGGCGGAAAAAGGAAATCCGAATTCGGTCAGTGATGCCGGGGTCGGTGCGTTGTGCGCGCGGTCCGCCGTGATGGGTGCATTTTTGAATGTGAAGATCAATGCTGCAGGGATGAAGGAATCTGATTTTGTAAAAGAAAAACTTCACAACGGTGCAGAGTTGGAGAGCAAGGCAATGGCACTCGAAAAAGAAATTCTCGAGATCGTTAATAGTAAAATTCAATAGAGTACATCGAGATATCCTTCATCGACTCAGATCTGATCTCTTCTTCCTCTCGATTCGCCAAACGCATCGGGAAATACGGCCTTGTTGAGAAGACCTCAACCGCTGGTGTTCTCCAACTCGACGTTTTCAACCCTCGGTTTGACCATTATGTACTAGATCGTGTTTTAAGGAATATACGACATACACAGTATATGCTATAAAATGAAAATCCCGACCATTACTGGTCGGGATTTCTCGCTCCGCAGGAAACACGAGGAGTCTCTAAAATTAATTCTCGAAATACCTATTGTTANNACCCTGCGGTTAACAGCCGCATGCTCTGCCATTGAGCTACCGCGGAATCAAAACAATTTTGAGTTGTTTAAGGTTTGGCTTACAAATATACTCAACCAATGGTAAAAAGTCAACGAAATCTTCATATTCTGCGCACTATTGTAAGATATTCCTAATTTTCTGCTGCTTGACTGCCCTTATGCATTTAAGTATATTTCATTTAAAAGAAACGTACCCGGCAATTCGTCTGTTATAGTAATCGACATTCTCTCAATTAAAGGAATTTCTCAATGGAAGGTAATTTTTCGAATCGTGTTCAAGATGTTATTCGGTTAAGTCGTGAAGAAGCATTGCGCCTTGGGCACGATTATATCGGCACGGAACATTTATTGCTCGGTATCATTCGCGAAGGTGAAGGGATCGCCGTAAAGATTCTCCGCAATCTTGGCTGCGATCTGTATAAATTAAAGAAGGCAGTTGAAGATACCGTTCGCACATCGGGCGGTACACTGACGATTGGAAATATTCCGCTGACCAAACAGGCGGAAAAAGTTTTAAAGATCACATATCTTGAAGCAAAGCTGTACAAATCCGATGTGATCGGAACGGAACATCTATTATTATCGCTTCTTCGCGACGACGATAATATCGCCGCGCAGATCATGCATCAGTTCGAAGTGCATTACGATAAAGTGCGTGCAGAACTTGATAACATCATCAGCGGAAAACCTTCCTCCCCGCCGGTACAGGGACAAGCACAGACACAGGAAAAGAAACAGGAGAAATCGAAGACACCGGTGCTCGATAATTTCGGACGCGATCTTACAAAACTTGCCGGTGAAGGAAAACTTGATCCGGTTGTCGGGCGCGAAAAAGAAATTGAACGTGTTGCCCAGGTACTTTCCCGCAGAAAAAAAAATAATCCAGTATTGATCGGTGAGCCCGGCGTTGGTAAGACAGCGATCGCCGAAGGTCTTGCGCTTCGCATCATCAACAAAAAAGTTTCCAGAGTACTTCACGACAAACGTGTGGTCACGCTCGATCTCGCCGCGTTGGTTGCCGGAACAAAATACCGCGGGCAGTTTGAAGAACGAATGAAAGCGGTGATGAACGAACTTGAAAAAGCGAGAGATGTCATTCTCTTCATCGATGAACTTCATACGATTGTCGGTGCAGGCGGAGCGTCCGGTTCGCTCGATGCTTCCAATATGTTCAAACCTGCATTATCACGCGGTGAATTGCAGTGCATTGGTGCAACAACGCTGGATGAGTATAGACAATTCATCGAAAAAGACGGCGCGCTCGATCGTCGTTTCCAAAAGATCATGATCGATCCGACAAGCGTTGATGATACCATTCAAATTCTCACCAACATTAAAGACAAGTACGAACAGCATCACGGCGTACGGTATTCCGACAAAGCGATCGTTGCAGCAGTGAAACTGAGCGACCGGTATATCACCGAACGTAATTTACCGGATAAGGCAATCGACGTGCTGGATGAAGCAGGTGCGCGGGTTCACTTATCCAATATCGTTGTTCCGCAGGAAATTCTCACTCTTGAAGAAGAGATCGAGAAGATAAAACTCTCAAAGAACAGCGTGGTGAAAAATCAAAACTTTGAGGAAGCGGCACGGCTGCGTGATCTTGAAAAGAAATTACTCAGTGATCTTGAGATCGCCAAGCGGGAATGGGAATTAAAATCTCAATCGATGGTCTTTGAAGTTTCAGAGGATCATATTTCCGATGTTGTCGCAATGATGACCGGTATTCCTGTGAACAAGATTGCGGAATCTGAAACCCATAAATTATTGAAGATGGATTCAGCGTTGACCTCCATCATCATCGGTCAGGATGAAGCGATCCAGAAATTGACAAAAGCGATCCGCCGAACCCGTGCAGGGTTGAAAGATCCGAAACGTCCCATCGGTTCATTCATTTTCCTTGGTCCCACTGGCGTTGGAAAGACAGAATTGGCGAAAGTGCTTGCAAAATACCTGTTCGATTCGGATGATTCGCTCATCCGCGTTGATATGAGTGAGTATATGGAAAAATTCTCCGTATCGCGTCTTGTTGGCGCGCCTCCCGGTTACGTTGGATATGAAGAAGGGGGACAACTCACAGAGAAAGTTCGCCGAAAACCATATTCCGTTGTGCTGCTGGATGAAATTGAAAAAGCACATCCTGATGTGTTCAACATCCTTCTGCAAGTTCTCGATGACGGACAGTTGACCGATTCGCTCGGACGAAAGGTCGATTTTAAGAATACGATCTTGATCATGACTTCCAACATCGGCGCACGGGATATCAAAGCGTCGAAAGGTTTTGGATTCGGTGAAGAAGCTGTCGGCGATAAATATAAACATATGAAGGATATGATCGATGAAGCGGTGAAACGGGTCTTCAATCCGGAATTTCTGAACCGGATCGATGACACGATCGTGTTCCATCAATTGAACAAAGAGGACATCACCAAGATCATCGACATTCAGGTGAAGGAACTATTCAAGCGTATGAGTTCTATGAACATTTCCATTGAACTGACCAAACAGGCGAAAGAATTCCTTGCAGAAAAAGGGTACGATCAATTGTACGGCGCACGTCCGTTACGGCGCGCATTGCAGAAATATGTTGAAGACCCTGTTGCCGAAGAGATATTGAAAGGAACCTTCAGCGAAGGAAGTTTCATTAAAGTAAAACTGAATAAAAAGAAGGATGAACTTCTCTTCACTTCCGGCACCCAGACCGATGAAGGAGGCGAAGCTCCCGAAGAAATGAAACAGGAAGATGTAGCGTAAATAATAACAAGCATCAAAACACAAAACCCAATCANNTGATTGGGTTTTGTGTTTTTAAACATGCTGTTCTTTTTGTCTTAGCGGATTTTCGTGATGTTAGTTTTTTATATCCAATAAAAAGCGATCAAATCCGTGCCGATTGGTGTTCCACCGCTCTGCCGTATCATTATTGTGATCTGTCCGCTGTGAAACGTAGGATGATTCACTAAATGCTGGAGCGACTGTTTGCAGGGTCCGGGTGTTTGCCCATGAGTTGAATTCGAAAAGAGTTTAAAATTCGGTAATAGTCATTCCAATCCCTCATTGAATATTTTCCTTTAATTTTGCTAAAAACTTCAACGCTTCTAATGGCGTCATTGCATTAATGTCAATTTTTTTGATCGCATCACGCAGTTCATCATCTTTCATCTCAAACATAGTTATTTGCGGCGTATTTTCTATCTTGGTAACTTTCCGTTTTGTTTTGCGAAGATGACCGTCACCTTCAAGGTGACGGTCATCTTTTAGTTCATGCGGTGTTAACTGTGAGTTTTCAAGATTCACCAATATCGTCTTTGCGCGGTCCGTTAATGTCACCGGAAGACCCGCCATCATCGCAACTTGAATGCCGTACGAATGATCGGCAGTTCCCGGCGTAACCGTATGAAGGAAGACAACTTTATCGCCGTATTCTTTCACGTCAACTTTGTAATTTTTAATCCGCGGATAAAGTGAAGCGAGTTCGTTCAGTTCGTGATAATGTGTTGCAAACAATGTTCGTGCACCGATCTGTTCGTGCAGGTATTCAGTCAATGCCCACGCAATGGAAATTCCATCGAACGTACTTGTTCCTCTTCCCACTTCATCCAATAAGATCAAACTTCGTTTGGTTGCACGATTAACGATGTTCGCAGCTTCATGCATTTCAACAAGGAATGTACTTTCACCGCTAGTTATATTATCGCTCGCACCGACCCGCGTAAAGATATTATCCACCATCCCGACAACCGCGCGTTCGGCAGGAACATAACTTCCAATATGAGCAAGTAATACAATCAATCCTGCTTGACGAAGGTAAGAAGATTTTCCGCTCATATTCGGACCGGTAATGATCAGAATCTGCTGTTCTTTTATATCCAATTGCAGTGAATTGGCAATGTACTGTTCACCAAGCGGCAGCAGGCGTTCAATGACTGCATGACGCCCGTTTTCAATAATGAGTTCATCACTCTCATTCACCTCGGGAAGTGTGTATTTATTTTCTTCAGCAATCTGAGCAAGAGAAACTAAACAATCTAATATTGCGATTTGCTGCGCGTTGGATTGAATGATGCCGGCAAATTGCGAAACATACGCTCGCAATTCATTGAACAACCGTGATTCGATTGCAAGAATCTTTTCATCAGCGTTCAATACTTTGTCTTCGTACTCTTTCAACTCCGGTGTAATGTATCGCTCCGCATTCGTCATCGTCTGTTTGCGGATATAATCATTCGGAATTTTATCTTTATGCGTGTGCGTGATCTCGATAAAATAACCGAACACATTATTGAAACCGATCTTCAGCGATGAGATTCCTGTCCTCTCCCGCTCTTTTATCTGCAGATTCGAGATCCAGTCTTTTGCGGAAAACGATAATGAACGAAGTTCATCCAATTCTCCATTGTAGCCTTTTCGGATCACTCCGCCATCGTCTAATTTTACCGGAGGATCATCGTTCACCGCGCGGGTGATCGCTTCGGTAAGTTCTTCAAGGGGCTGAATGTGAGAATTAATCTCACTCAGGGTATTGTCACCCTGAGCAAGCGAGTCGTTTTTTGACGAGTGCGTCGAAGGGTCTGCTTTCGATGAACTGCTGAGAATAACTTTTAATTTCGGTATACTTTGCAGAATTCTCTTCAACGCAAGCATCTCCCGCGGATTGGCGCGGTTTGTTGCAATACGGGCGATCAAGCGCTCCATATCGCCAATCTCTGAAAGTTCATTTTGAAGCGACGTTCGAAGCGAGGACGAGCCAACAAGAGTCGTTACGCCATTGGTGCGCCAGTGGATCTGTTCGATCTTCTTTAACGGATTGCTTACCCATTTTTTGAGAAGTCGTCCACCCATAGGCGTGTTGGTTTTATCGAGTACCGAAAACAATGTTCCGTCCGGTGAACCGCCAAGCGAGGATGTGATCTCTAAATTTCGTTTTGTTGCAGAATCCAGCACAATCGTTTCATCGACCGCATACGGGACGATCTTTTGAATGTGCGCAAGATTTGCTTTCTGCGTTTCATTCAAATAATGCATTATCGCGCCGGCGGAAAGAATTCCGATGCTCATTTGATCGACGCCAAATCCTTTGAGCGACTGCGTTTTAAAATGCTGGATCAGTTTATCAAAACCATAATCATATTGAAAAAGCCAGTCATCCAGATTTGTATAGATGCCTCTGTATGATTGACGAAGTAATTCCTGAAGCGATTCTTTATCACGTTTTTGCACTAATAATTCTGCAGGAGCAATCGACGAGAGAATTTCCGGCAATTGCCGAAATAAAAATTCCGATGCAAAAAATTCTCCGGTAGAAATATCAACAAATGAGAATCCTATCGGATCATTTGCAGCAGCGATAGCACTTGGAAGAGCAACGCAAGCGAGATAATTATTCTGTTTCTGTTCAAGAATTTTGTCAGAGAATGCAACACCGGGTGTAACTACCTCAATGACATCGCGCTTTACAAGTCCTTTTGCAAACTTTGGATCTTCCATCTGCTCACACACTGCGACCCGCAGTCCGGCTTTCAATAATTTCGGAAGGTATGTCTCCAACGCGTGGTATGGAAATCCTGCAAGGGGTGTTTC
>DMPG01000263.1:16994-17238 GCA_003456055.1 Bacteroidota bacterium
GCATCGTCATCGAATGTTTCATAGAAATCTCCCATCCGAAACAATAGGATCGTATCGGGATATTTCGCCTTCACAGAGGCGTATTGTTTCATTAAGGGAGTGCTCATCTACTTTGATTACAAAATTACAAGATTTACAAGATTGCAAAATCCCCGAAGGTTTTATTGCTTCAGAGATTTCATTTTGTCATTAAAGTAGAAAAAAAATGAGGGTGAAACAAGAATTCTCTCCATTGCATCTCGCT
>DMPG01000124.1:0-6308 GCA_003456055.1 Bacteroidota bacterium
CTGCGGATGGATTGATGATAGAAGTTCATGCTCATCCGGAGAAAGCATTGTCGGACGGATATCAATCACTTTCGTCAAAGACATTTTTAACGATGATGAAACAATTAAAGAAATATGAAGTGATTCTTGAACGCTCAATTGCGTAGGAGATACCGATGAGTTTCTTTACAAAGAATATATTGTCGAATGAAGAAATGACTGCAATAGCTACGGTCATTGCAGATGTTGAGAAGGAGACTATAGGAGAGATTAGAGTCAATATTCAAAAAACCAGATCGTTTAGCGATCGTAAATTGTCTGTTTACGACCTTGCAATAAAGAAATTTTTTGAACTTGGTATGGACAAGACAAAAGATAAGTCCGGTGTATTAATTTATCTTCTACTGAGCGATAAAAAATTCCAGATCATTGGCGATGAAGGAATCAATAAAAAAGTTTCAAAAGAGTTCTGGGATGTCCTTGCAATGAAAATGGCAGAGTTTTTCCGCAACAATGATTTTGTTAAAGGAATTAATCATACGATTAAAGAAGTTGGAGTAGTTCTTAAAAAAGAATTCCCGATGAAATCGGGTGACACAAACGAATTATCAAATGAAGTGGTGATCTCGTAATATGAAATATACCATTGCAGTCGCTCAAATAGATTCTGTTGTTGGAAACATCGAAAAGAATGTACAGCATCACATTGAATACGTCAAAAAAGCGATTGCAAAGAAGGCGGATGTTGTTGTGTTCCCTGAATTGAGTCTCACAGGGTATTCCATTAAAGATTTGAACTGGGATACAGCTCTCCGTGCAGAACCGAATAAATATTTTTCTGAATTCTTAAAGTTATCTCAAAAAATAACGATCATTATTGGAGCGATTGAAGAAGCTGAAAATTACGGAATTTATAATTCTGCGTTTCTATTTGAAGACAATAAAATATTTTCAGCACATCGAAAGATCTATCCACCGACATATGGAATGTTTGAAGAGATGCGGTACTTTAGTCAAGGGAAAGATGTTCGAGTATTCAATTCGAAATTTGGGAAACTTGGCATTCTGATCTGCGAAGATATGTGGCATATTTCTCTTCCATATATTCTTGCGCATGATGGTGCAGAAATTATTATCAGTCTCACTGCCAGTCCTACAAGACTCTCAGGGACAAAAGAAGAATTGACCAGTGCAATGGTAAACCACGAGCAACATCGCGCTTATGCCCGATTGCTTTCTACATATGTTGTTTTTGCTAATCGCGTAGGAATTGAAGATGGTGTCAATTTTTGGGGCGGTTCACAAATTGTTGCTCCCTCAGGGAATTCCATCGCTACCGGAAAGTTTTTTGAAGAAGATTTGATCATTGCTCCTATAGATACTAATGAAATACGACGTGCACGCTGTTTTTCACGTCATTTTATTGATGATTCACCGGAATTTACGCTCCAACAATTAAAAAACTCTTTGATTCGTAACTCGAAGTAGGTATTTTTGTAATTATACATTAATTAAAAGAGGTAACTATTATGTCAGAATACAAAGAACCCGGACCAATTCTTCCCCCGGATAATCCATTTGAATCAATGATGCAGCGCTTTGATAAAGCCGCAGAAGTGTTACAATTGGAAAAAGGTGTCTACGAGTATTTGAAGACACCGGTAAAACAAGTTACTGTTTCAATTCCAATTCAAATGGATAATGGAACTGTTGAAATTTTTGAAGGACATCGTGTTGTTCACAATGATATTCTTGGACCTTCCAAAGGTGGAATACGATATGCTCCTGATGTGAATATTGATGAAGTAAAAGCATTAGCTGCGTGGATGACTTGGAAATGCGCATTATTAAATGTTCCTTTTGGCGGAGCAAAAGGGGGAGTGAAATGCGATCCGACAAAACTTACTCAGGTTGAGTTGGAAAAAATAACTCGTCGTTACACAGCAAATATGATGGAAGTGTTTGGCGATGATAAAGATATTCCAGCACCGGATATGGGCACCAACGAGCAAACAATGGCTTGGATCATGGACACCTATTCTATGCATATGAGAAAAACTGTGAGCGGTGTTGTTACTGGTAAACCACTTCTTATCGGCGGTTCGATCGGACGACTTGAAGCTACCGGACGAGGTGTTATGATTGTGACATTAGGTGCAATGGAAAAGATTGGATTGAAACCAAAAGAAACTTCCGTTGTTGTTCAAGGATTTGGTAATGTCGGCTCAATCTCAGCGCAATTGATGAAAATGCAAGGGTGCAAAATTGTAGGAATTTCAGATGTTACCGGTGGATATTTCAATAAACGCGGCATTGATATTGAAAAAGCTCTCGACCATGTTCAAAAAAATGGTCACCATCGTGCACTCNNGAGCCGAAAAAATTACACAGAGTGAATTGTTAGAACTTGATTGTGATGTTTTGATCCCGGCTGCTAAGGAAGATCAAATTACGCCAAAGAATGCTGCAAAGATCAAAGCAAAAATTATTTCTGAAGGTGCTAACGGGCCGACAACTGCAAATGCTGACCCAATACTAAATGATCGCGGAATAATAGTTATTCCTGACATTCTTGCCAATGCCGGTGGCGTTACCGTTTCCTATTTTGAATGGGTGCAGAACAGGGTTGGATATTTCTGGTCACTCGATCGAGTTAATCGGCGATTAGAAAGAATGATGAAATCATCGTTCGATAATGTTTATGAAACTGCTACTAAACATAAAGTTCCGCTTCGTATAGGTGCATATATTGTTGCGATTGATAAAGTTGCACGAACATTGAAGATCCGTGGAATCTACGCATAATGAAATCTGCAGGGCGAAATATATTATTTTTTTTATTATATGTTTCGCTCTGCTTAGCATCGGAGAATAAACCTGTTGCTTCTAACAGAGAAATTCTTTTTGCTCTAAGCGATTCTGTGATCAGCAAGATCATTGGTCAGCAACTTCAACATTATTCATCGATCACTATAAAGTTAGATAATGATACATTAACAACGGTCTATCGTCAAAGATTCATAAACGGTTTGGTTTCAAAAAATATTACGGTTTTTGAAAACAAAATATCGAGTGAGACGACTCTTGAACTATCAGTTCATGAGTCGTCCGTTTATTTTGGAGAAATATTTACTGAATCTTTTTTTAGTAAAAAAATGGTAGAACGAACGGTTCGTTTATCGGTAAGCGCCTCTTTTTCTTCATCAATAGATGGTAGGATTCTTTGGTCAAAACTATTTTCCGAATCGATGGTTGATACTGTAAACTTTGCGGATATTGAGCACATCAATAATTCTTCTATTCCTATAACAAGTTTTCATCAACCGGAATTATCATTTATTGATTCTGTTTTGGAACCTGCTATTGTAATATTCTCAACTGGAGTTGCCGTCTATCTCTTCTTTACCATCCGAAGTTAACAGTATAATAAAGGTAGGTTTTATTGATCGAGAACTATAAAAAAGTGATCGCAAGAATTGTTGTTGTTACAATTCTCATTGCTATTGAAATTGCTCTGTTGACGCATAAGAAACCAAACGTATCACCAACGATAGAAATTGATACCCTGATTCAAAATCCAAAGACCAGTACGGTAAGCTTTCTTGCATTTGGCGATATCAATCTCGGAAGAAAGGTCGGGCAAAAAATACTTAATATAAACGTCAATTATCCTTTCGAAAAGTATAATATTCAAGAAGATTCAGCAGACATTGTCTTTGCGAATCTTGAAAGCCAAATTTCATTCCAAAATGGCGAAACTGGACATCCTATCTATAATTTAATTTTTACTGCGCCGCCTGAAGCGACAACAACTTTACAAAATTCAGGGATTGATGTAGTTTCAACAGCGAACAATCATGCATTAGATTATGGATATAAAGCATTAAAGGAGACCATTGAAAATCTTAAACGGGCGAACATTTTGTTTATTGGAACGTCTAACAATGAAAAAACTTTGTTTAACCCCTTAATAATTGAGAAAAACAACATAAAAATTGCTATCTTTGCAGTAACATCGTTTGTTAACATAGCGCTTAAAGATTGGAGAAAATCAATAGCATCTCCGGATACAATTCTTCTTAAAACAAAAATTGCTCAGATTCGAGATTCTGTTGATGTCGTGATTATGAGTTACCATGGCGGTGTTGAATATATTGATACCCCAATTAAAAGCGTTCGAGAATTTGCAGAATGGTGTGTCGAAAATGGAATTGATGTTTTTTTAGGTCATCATCCTCATGTTACTTACGGAGTGGAAAAAATAGGGTCCAAGTTTATAGTTCATTCGCTCGGTAATTTTATATTTTTTCAACCGCAACATTATTGGACACAAAAAAGTTACGGATTGAAATTTATTTTTCAAAAGAATGATTCCGGAACGACAATCGATATCCTTAGATTTTATCCGGTTAGTGTTTCAATGCAGACGAAACGATTGACCGACAGCGTAGAGATCGATAAACTATTTAACCGAACTCAAAGTTTGTCAAATTTTGATTTAAAACACTATTGGAATTAATGTGAAAAAAACACTCATCGCAATATTTAGTTTCACCATATTATTGTTAGTACAATCCTGTTCATCGACAAAAGAAATCGAATCAATTCCAGTAGAAGAACGATATGCGAAAGCTAAACTACTATTCGATGATGGCGACTATCTGGAAGCAATCGAGGAATTTAAGATCGTTACCGTCCAGTTTCAAGGAAGTGACTATGGAGATGATGCTCAATTTTTTCTTGCCGAATGTCGATTTATACGCGGAGAATATATTCTTGCCTCTGCCGAATATGACAATCTTGTTCGTTTGATGCCAAACAGTCCGTTTGCAACCGTTGCGCGATTTAAACGTGCTGAATCGTTTTATCAATTGTCTCCTAAATCACAATTGGATCAAAAGTACACTCGATATGCTATTGATAATTTTCAAACATATATCGAATACTCGCCATCTGATAGCTTAGTTAAGGATGCCGAGACGAAGATAACAGAATTGACTCAAAAATTATCAAGAAAAATGTTTGATGGCGGAAAATTATACTACCGAATGGAATACTATAAAGCGGCGATTTCATATTTTGAAAAATTGATTCAAGATTACCACGATACTCCGTATGTTGATGATGGAATGTTGTGGAAGGCTAAATGTCAGAATGAACGAAAAGACTTTGCTGGAACTATTTTAACCTTAAATGAATTACAGATCAAATACCCTGATACAGATCTAAAAGAGGAAATAAGTGAATTACAGAAAAAAAACCAAGAGGATAAAAAAGAATACGAAGAAGATCAGCAACAACGAAAGATGAGTATTAACGAATAACCATGGAAAATGAAATTCCTTTACNNAATGACACTAACCAACTGGGAAATTTACTTGGCGGACAATTAATGCATTGGATAGATTTGGTCGCGGCAATAGCTTCAGCCCGCCATTCTCATCGAATTTGCGTAACCGCTTCAGTTGATGATCTGAATTTTCTCAATCCGATTAAACTTGGTGAAGTTGTGACTTTGTTGGCTTCTGTTAATAGAGTATTTCGAACATCAATGGAGGTTGGTGTAAAGGTCATGTCGGAAAATTTATTGACTGGAAATATAAAACACGCCAACACAGCGTATTTAACTTTTGTTGCGCTGGATACTAATGGTTTGCCAACACAGGTCCAACAAGTATCAATTGAAACTGAAGAAGAACAACGGAGATACAAAGAAGCACTGTCGCGCAGAGAATTACGTTTATTACGTCGCAAAAAAAATATAAAACCATAATCAATTGTGACTACAGCAAAAGGGGAAGTTTGCTTTTCTCAACGAATACGTAACGTTATACTTATAGTAAGTATTATTCTCACTGAATTTGGTTACGGTCAACTAATTGAACTAAATTCTCTCGGAGTTGTTCAAAAATTCCCTCTTCCGTTTTCTATTCAATTTTCTTCACTGCTAAATTATTCATCGTCACAATATCCTGATCTTTTATACTATAGTTCGGATTCATCTGAAATTGGAATTTTAAAAAACGATGGCAATGGTGTTTTCTCAAATCCAAAGATTGTAGCCCAAACGAATAACGCAACATCTTTCACCGTTGGGAATATCAATAATGATGGAATTGATGATATTGTTGTTGTTCATCGTGATCTTAACCAGGTCGAAATAATAATGAGTAAGAAATCAGATTCTTCATACTTCTCTACACATATTTCGGTCAATTTCTACCCTGAAAAAGTTGTCATCGGTGACATCAATAATGACATGATTCCTGATATCATAAGTTTTGGTAAATTATCAACGGGTATTTGTGTAGTACAAGGAAAAGGGAATG
>DMPG01000124.1:6326-13039 GCA_003456055.1 Bacteroidota bacterium
GGAATGCAGATAATATCTCAGATGCTGCTGTATATAACTGGCTATCAAATGAAACCATCTTATTCCTTGGATTTGGGAAAATGAAATTTTCTGAGCAAACAGTCCTTTCATTTGGACAAGATTCAGTTCATACGATGTTTGAAGATTTTAATGATGATGGTTTAGCTGATGTAGCGGTTTCTTCCGTTCAAAATAAAACAATTCAAATTCTACATGGAGATGGACTTGGTAATTTTTCGATTGTGCAAACAATATCGACAGTTTTAGCGCCAGATAAGATTGTTAAGGAATCATTCAATAAAATAAATTCCAGTGATATTTTATTGAATTCAAATTCTGCAAATATGCTTTCGATAATGATAAATAATGGTGATGGTAATTTCTATGATGAAATTGTATTTGGAAAGGATCTCTCTGCTTCTGAAACCATTGTCGGCGATATTAATGCCGATGGTCTTGCCGATATTATTGTTATTGAGAAAGATTTATTTCNNCCGTATTCTGGAATTCGCAAACAAAGTTTCTTTCGTTTCAGAATGAGCAATCGTTTGCTGTAGGTCTTAAACCAATCAATCTTTCTGTGGTCGATTTAAATAATGATGGGTTGGATGATATTGCGGTAAGTAATTTTGAATCATCAACCGTTTCATTTCTTTTTTCGAAAAAATATTCTTTCCATAGCCAGATGTCTATTGAAGTCCCAGAAAAACCATATTCAGTCTCTTTTTATTCAAAATCAGATTCTGCAATCACATTCTATACTACTCATCAAGAAAGTCCTCAAATATCCTTATTTACCTTAAGACGAGGAGCAGATTCTTCATATTTATTTGGAAGTGATATCGAACAATTCTCAATTCCTCTGCCCGAAAAGCCGATAACTGTTCTGCCTGATGTTTCGTTTATGCATCAAGGAATTTCCCTGTATGCATTTATGGGCACATCAACAAATGCTATTATTTTTTATCAACAATTAAAAGGAACTAGGTTTATAGCTAAAAATCTTGTCTCAAATTTACAATCAAAAGTTTTATATGCAACCATTTCCGATCTTAATAACGATGGGAAAACCGATCTATTGTATGTTTATAATGACGAGAATATAAAGAGCTGTATTTTTGGCGTAAGTATGAATGATTCTATTGGTAGTTTTAAAGGGAAAATTCTTCGGTATATGATTTCGGATTCGATTGTTCGAAAAGCATTCATTTATTTTGAAGATATGAACGGAGACCAAATTAAAGATTGTATTATGTATACTTCACCAAATAATGCACTTCGAATATCATTCGGTTCAAAAGAAAATATTTTCGGACAGTTTGAACAGTTTGAAGATAATGTGAAAATCCGCATACCCGGACAATTGCAAATATTGGATTATGATAACGATGGAGTCAATGATATTGTATTTATGGACACAGATAATTTTGATATCTTTATAGTACGAGGCAAAAACAATGGAAAATATTTCCCGCGTATTAAGTATAAAACTCTTCCAAGAGAATCTGTTTTCCGCAGTGGAGATTTTAATGGAGATAGNNATTGCATTTACAAATCCCGCAGAAAGTAAAGTTACGATTGTCTATGGTAAGAAAAATTAGAACATACATTTATTGTATTTGCTTTGTGTTAAACGGTTCAATACTTATAGCACAAAATGAAAAATGTGGAACATTTCGTCAGATCGAACGGTATGAAAAAAATAAAACATTAAAAACAAAGCAAATATTTGTGCCTCGACCTGAAATGCAAAAAAGCATTCTTACTATAAACAATAAAATACGCATACATTTTGATACTATTGGAATTCATCAACCGGCAATGGTTGATGCATCCGGGAATCGGATTCCTAATTCATATAAATTATTTATTGATACACTGCAAAATATTTTGGACTCAGTCTGGAAAGCAGAAATTGAAACATACAATTTTAATATCCCACCGAGTGATAACGGTCGAGGAGGCGGTAATGAATATGATTTTTATGTAATGAATATCAGTGATTTTGGAATTACCAACATCGAAGATGATTTACCGGTAGGTCCGACAAAACCTAATCGACAGTTTGCGTCATTCATTCAAATCGATAATGATTTTGGTGTTGGGTATCGAACCAAAGGAGTTCCTGCTCTTATGGCAACATGTGCTCATGAATTTCATCATGCAATTCAAGTGGGAGGTTCCGGAGTTTGGGAAAGTGAATATTTCTATTTTTATGAACTGTGTGCGGAAGCGATGGAAAATACAGTTTTCAAAGATGCTAAAGATTACATTTTTGATGTAAAAACATATTTCATAGATATTTCAACAACATCGTTATTTCAACAAAAATATAATGATCGAACTGCAGGATATGAAAGAGCTCTTTGGGGAATGTTTCTCATGAAAAAATATGGAACTGGAATCATGAAAGCAATGTGGGATGAAATGAGCATTACACGCCCAGTGATGGCAACTCAAAATGCTCTAAATAAATATTCAACTTCACTTGAAAGAGAATTTTCAGATTTTACATATTGGAATTTTTACACTGGATATAGATCAGACACTTCAAAATATTATAGTGATGCTAATATATTTCCAATGGTTTCATTTAAAAGTTCAATACTTGTATCTTCTGGAAAACAGGATCTTTCTCTTACAACAAAAAGCTTTTCTGCAAATTATATAAAAGCAAGTACCACTACAGACACAGCTTTTGTTATTGTCTCCAATACTAATGTTACCGATGCTTTAGATTATTCTCAACAAACATTTCCATTTAAGCTTTCATTTTCTACATCGTCAGCAACTGGTTTTCCAAAAATATCAACCTCGGTATTTGCTCAATTCCAAGTAGATGACTATCTAAACTGGTCATATATTGCAATTGGGACTTCACGAGGTCCAGTTTGTTTTCCTAATCCGTTTAATCCCAGCAAATCATCGTTGTTGATAGCATTACAAGGAATACAACAGGATAGGAATGCAACGTTGAACATATTTTCCTCTAGTACTATGGATCTGATATTTTCAGGACATCCAAATTTTAAAGCCTTTTCTGGCACACAATATGCCGAGTGGAGTGGTCGAGATAATAAGGGAAATATCGCTGCATCAGGAATATATACTTTCATTTTATCTAATGGAATAATTTTTAACAAAGGTAAATTTGCAGTAATTCGATGAAAATGCTAACACTTAAATCTGACCATATTACAAAGATTTATAATCGCAAAACAATTTTTAAAAATGTAACATTTTCTGTAAATGAAGGAAATGCTTTTGCAATTACAGGAAAAAATGGCTCTGGAAAGTCAACGCTATTGAAGATCCTTTGCGGAGTACTTTCTCCAAGCAGCGGTACAGTTTCACTATCAGTAAACGATCAGCAGGTTTTGTATCCAGAGTATTATCCGCACATTGGATTAGTTTCTCCATATTTAAATATGTATGAAGAGTTTTCTGCTGAAGAGAATTTACAATTCATTAAAAAAATTCGTGGACTCGATTCGTCAGCTGATTCATTTACCGAAGAGCTATTAAAAGAATTCGGAATATACGATCATCGAAAAAAAGAAGTGCGAAATTATTCTTCTGGTATGAAACAACGCTTAAAATATTGTGCAGCTTTATTACACAATCCACCGTTGCTGGTACTTGATGAGCCTGCATCAAATCTTGATGAATATGGAATAGAAGCAGTGAGAAATCGGATGCATTTACAAAAGCAAAAAGGTGTTTTGTTATTTGCCACCAATGACAAAGACGATCTTCGATTTGCTGATACCATTTTAGACATTAGACAATTGAATATCGGAGAATAATATCGTATTTTAACAACAATGATACTGCAATCATCATATCACATTTTCGTTAAAGAATTCATTTCGGAGTTTCGAACCCGCTATGCGCTGAATGCATTATTAATGTTTGTTGTTACCACGCTTTCAATTAACCTTTTTTCAATCGGTCATGATTCACCGACACAAGAGATCCTTTCCGGAACATTGTGGATTGTGATTTTTTTTAGCGCTATGTCAGGTCTATCTCGAACATTTGTTGCTGAAGAAGAACGAGGGACGTCACTAACGCTACGGTTACTTACCGATTCAACTTCGGTATATACCGGTAAATTGATCTATAATTTTATTTTGATCTTCGTACTATCGATTATAATTGCAATTGCTTATCTATTGTTGATAAAAGAATTTTCAGTAAAGACGTATTCTATATTCTGGCTCACGATTATTTTAGGAAGCGCCGGATTGGCAAGTGCTTCGACTATTTTAGCCGCCATTATTGCTAAAGCAAACACGAAAGGGACTTTGTTTCCGGTATTGGCATTTCCTATATTACTTCCGTTGCTTTTAACATGTATTAATGCAACAAAGCTTTCTGTTGATGGTGCTTTTTTTAGTGAAGCGATTAAAGAATTTCAAATATTGATATCCTTTGCCATTGTTATGGTTACAACATCACTCTTAGTTTTTGATTTTGTTTGGAAAGATTAATATGAAAACTTGGCTTAAAATTGCTGTATCTATTTGGATAACGGGCATTATTATTGCTGGAATATCCTTCCCTATGGTGCGAGTGCCCGAAACGTGGTGGCAATTTCCATTGATTCCCGGTCTGGAAGAAAAGGCACGGAATATTATTTTTCACGTGCCAATCTCATGGGCTACGGTTGTTGCTTTTGTTATGTCGATGATCTACGGAGTTTTATATCTCCGTAAAAAAGATATTGATTATGATCTACGATCTGTTTCTTCTGCCGGGTTAGGTTTATTGTTATGCGTTCTTGCTACATTAACCGGTGCGATTTGGGCAAAATTTAACTGGGGATCTTTTTGGAATTGGGATCCAAGACAAACTTCAATATTTATATTGCTCTTGATCTACGGAGCATATTTTGTTTTGCGATCTGCAATCGATGAAGAGGAACGTCGGGCAACACTTTCATCGGTCTATTCAATTTTAGCAGGAGTTACTGTTCCTTTTTTTATATTTGTAATGCCGAGAATTATGTCTGGTTTACATCCGGGATCTTTAGGAGACGAACAAGGAAACCTACCTGTGTTAGAATTTAAAATGGCGACAAATATGCTCATTGTTTTTTTTGCATCGTTGATTGGATTTACTCTGCTATATTTTTGGATGTATTCACTAAAGATTCGTACGATGCGAATTGAACGTCAAATTCAACACGAAACAGAAATTAATTAACGAGGGTACTGTGGAATTTTTTGAACAAAATCAAATGTATGTTGTGTTAGTTGTAGTGCTAGCAATCTGGTTTGGATTTTTGGGATATATGTTCAAACTCGATTCAAAAATAAAATCATTAGAAGAACAATTAAAGAAATAGGAGAATACATGAAACCGAAAGTTATTGTTGCAGTTGTAATAATTGTTGGAGCATTGTTCTTTGGTGCATCAACTTTTTTAGAAAGTAACATCGAATATATGGATTTTTCAAAAGCGCAAACCGTCAGTAAGAAAGTCCAGGTGAAGGGAAAATGGGTCAAAGAAAAGGATTCACAATATGATGCAACAAAATCACAGTTTTCATTCTACATGGTAGATGATAATCAGCAAGAAGTGAAAGTTGTTCTTGATGGTGCAAAACCGAATAATTTTGAGATGGCAACGGAAGTTGTTGCAAAAGGCAGATTTAAAGATGGATATTTTCATGCCAATGAATTATTGACCAAATGTCCTTCAAAATATGAAGGCGATGGAGAAGCTGTCAAGAAAACTTTGTGAGGTATTATGTTTGGTGCAGCAATAATTAAGATTGCATTCTTAGCTTCAATTCTTTCCACGGTATTATATTTCATTACGCATAAGAAAAATTCATCCATTGTAAAAAAATATGCTCGAATTTTTTATCATACAGCTGTTGCTTGTATGGTAACAAGTGCAGCATTATTGTTATTTTTTATTCTTAACCATCAGTTTCAATATTATTATGTTTGGAACTATAGTTCTACCGATCTTCCACTCTCGTTATTAATTTCAACTTTTTATGCAGGGCAAGAAGGAAGCTTCATGTTATGGGCTTTGTATACCGGCATTATCGGTCTTGTGTTGCTGCGATATACATCCAAACGTGGATATGAAGAAGAATTCATGTTCGTTTATTCTGCAATCTTCACATTCCTTATTTTAATGTTGGTGGTAAAAAATCCATTCAAGTTTATTTGGGATCAGTTCCCAAGTGAATTATTGCATGTTGGCGCAATTCCGTTGGGGACAACAAATTATATTTGGATAGATCAGGCACGTGAATTATGGGCACAAATTCCGATGGAAGGAAAAGGATTGAATGCTCTTCTTCAAAATTATTGGATGGTAATTCATCCGCAAATTTTGTTCATCGGATTTACATCAATGTCCATTCCTTTTGCGTATGCTGTTTCTGCCATGTTAAAGAGAGATTATGTAAGTTGGATCCGTGTTGCGACTCCTTGGACCGTATTTGGTTCTATGATGCTTGGGACGGGAATCATTCTTGGAGGTTATTGGGCATATGAAACACTCGGATGGGGCGGATACTGGGGCTGGGATCCCGTTGAAAATTCTTCACTCGTACCCTGGTTAGTTTGCTTAGCATCAATTCATACTATGCTTGCTCAACGGAAAAACGGAACATACATTAAAACAAATTTTGTTTTAAGTATGTTGTGTTTTGTATTGGTATTGTATTCAACATTCTTAACGCGAAGCGG
>DMPG01000124.1:13083-14166 GCA_003456055.1 Bacteroidota bacterium
GTTCATAGTATTGGGTTTTGGTTTATTGTTCTCCCGTTGGAAGGAAATGCCGATTGTGCCGGTACAGCATTCATTGATTTCAAGAGAATTTGCTTTATTCCTTGGTGCAGCATCGTTAGTGTTCGCATCCGTTTTTATCGTGATTGGCACTTCATCTCCGATTATTACAAATATTATTAAAGGAAAAATATCAGCAGTTGATCCTGCTTTTTATGTAACAACAACGCTTCCGTTGGGGGTTACAATTGCATTGTTGTCTGGTCTCGGTCAATTATTATGGTGGGGTAATTCAAAACCAGAAACATTACTACGCCAATTGATCGTTCCGATAGTTCTTGCAATAGTATTTACAGTCGTGACATATTTTATGGGAGCAGTTCATATTGCAATGCTTATTTTTATCTTTGCATCGTCATTTGCACTGTTCACAAACTTGATTGTCGGATATAAAATAGTGCAAGGAAACCCAAAAATGGCAGGTGGTGCATTAGCGCACGTTGGAATTGCGATTATGTTCTTAGGATTCGTTGCATCGGCTAAATACGATGATGTTAAGACATTAAATCTTGAACAGGGAAAAGAAGTTCAAGCATTAGGATATAAAATTAAATATGTCGGATATGAAGCCATGGAGCGAGGCAGATATGGATTTAATGTTGAAGTTGAAAAGGATGGGCAGAAGTTTGTTGTTACTCCGGTAATGTTTCAGGAAGGTGAAAATGCGTCGTTGATTCGGAATCCGGATATTATCAACATGATTACCAAAGATTTTTATGTTTCGCCTCTTTCACTTGAATCCGGTGAGCAAGCAGCGCATAATCATGAAGTGACGATCAATAAAGGAAATACGGAAACTTATAATGGTTTGCAGATAAAGTATCTCGGATATGACTTTACACAAACGAAAGAAAAAGGAAATTATCTTGTCATAAATCTTGAGGTTATAAAAGAAGGCAAAAAGTATTTACTGAAACCGACAATGACTAATGCCGGCGGTCAGCCAAAGTATGAAAACGCTGCAATTGCGGGAACCGAAATCACCATAGGAATCAAAGGAATGAAACCGGGTGATGATGAACAGGC
>DMPG01000306.1:0-276 GCA_003456055.1 Bacteroidota bacterium
AAAACAGGATTCAACACGATACACGCATCTGCAAAACGGGGGCATCCCTCCCGCCTTGAGTTTGAACTACAAAGGGCCGGCATTCTCGGATTCACAGATCGATATGCCTGCGCTTGATGTTATGACAACAATTCTGTTCTCACCGACTTCAGCATTGTATAAAAAATTAGTCATCGAAGAGCAGAAAGTCCGCAACATTGGCGGCGGTGCAACCGATGCGCGCGATCCAAACCTGATCAACATTCAAGCATCGCTCATCAACAAAGCGGACATGCA
>DMPG01000306.1:319-2553 GCA_003456055.1 Bacteroidota bacterium
TTGAAATACAGTTATGCAATGGGAATTGATAATCCGTCGACCATTGCCAATTCCATCTGTTCATACGTTACGCTGACCGGAGATCCGGAATCGTTGAATCGTTTGTATGCAATGTATGACAACGTAACCATTGCCGATCTGAAAATGGTTGCGGCAAAATATTTTGTTCCATCGGGATTGACCGTTGCGACGATCTCTGCCGACGCTGAAGGAGGTGTGAAATAATGAAAACTTTTATGCTAACAATCATGATCGCAGCAACACTGTTCGCGCAGGATGTTGTTGAATTGAAACAACCGAACTCCAATAAAGTTGTCATCAAATTAGCGTTCCGCAACGGTTCCATTTCCGATCCGAAAGGAAAAGAAGGGCTCACATCCGCTGCTGCAAATCTTATAACGCAGGGCGGAACAAAAGAGATGACCTACAGCGAAATTCAGGATAAAATTTATCCGTGGGCAGCCGGTTTCGGTTCACAAGTTGATAAAGAAGTAACGACCTTTACGTTCGCAGTTCATGTTGACTTTCTGGATCAATTTTATCCGATCGTCAAAGGATTGATGCTGACTCCGTCATTTGCTGAGAATGATTTCCAGCGCGTGATGAAAAATCAGCAGAACTATGTCGATCAGGTGATCCGTGCTTCTTCCGATGAGGAATACAGCAAGAAATCATTGGAAGATCTTCTCTTCCGCGGAACGAATTATCAGCACATGGTTCAAGGAAAATCCGAAAGCGTGAAAGGTATTACGCTTGATGATATCAAAAAGCATTATGCGGCAATGTTTACGAAGCATAATCTTACCATCGGTATTGCCGGAAAATATTCCGATTCGTTCTTGAAACAATTGAAATCTGATCTTGCTACTCTTCCCGGTGCAAAAACCAAAATCGCTGCTGCCGGAAAAGCAACAATGCCGAACGGCATTGATGTTGAGATCATTGCAAAAGATGGTGCATTCGGCTCAGCCATTTTCACCGGAACTCCGCTTGCAATCACCCGCTCCAGCAATGACTTTGCGGCACTGATGGTTGCCAATTCCTATCTCGGTGAACATCGCAAATCATACGGAAAGTTATATCAAAAGATCCGCGAAACACGTTCGATGAACTACGGCGACTACTCCTATATTGAATGGTATAATAACGGCGGCGGATACATGCTTCCTCCTCCCGGTGTACCGCGTAATTCAAATTATTTTGCATTATGGATCCGTCCGGTGCAGATCGCAAAACAATTGAAACAACAATACAAAGAACTGGCAGACATTAAGGTCGGTCACGCACACTTCTCTCTCCGTATGGCTCTGCGTGAAATCGATCTGCTGATCAAGAACGGAATGCCGAAAGAAGATTTTGAAGCGACCAGAACATTCCTGCGAAGCTACATGAAATTATATGTTGCAAATCCGTCTGATCAGCTCGGATATTTGATGGATTCAAAATTCTATGGACGAAAAGATTACATCAAAGAGATGGATAAGCTCCTTGCTAAACTGACGGTTGCTGATGTTAACAAAGCAGTCAAAAAATATTGGCGCATCGATAACATGTTTGTCACAATTGTTACCGACAGAAGTGAAGCAGAAGAACTCGCAAAGAGTCTGAAAGAAAACACTCCTTCACCGATGAGTTATTCCAATATCGTGAAAGCAGGATTGCCAAAATCTGTTCTTGATGAAGATGAGATCGTCTCAACGTTCAAATTGAATGTGAAGAATGTAACGATCGTTGATTCGAAAGATACGTTTAAGTAATCAACAGATTTTTCCGTATACTATTTCAACAACGCGGCAGAGATGTCGCGTTGTTTATTTTAAATATTCGGTTCATTAAAAAATATTTGATAAAATATTAAAGAATAATGGTGTCACATATTTTAGTAATGACAAAAAATGTTCTCAAATGTTTTTTATTCAGATAAACTTGTCTCATCTGAAAAACTTTTACAAAAGATGACTTGACTTTGCACCAATTAATTTAAAAGTTAACTCAGTTTTAAAAACAATCTACTACGCACTGCACGAAAATATTGCCGTTCCGAAAATGGCAATAATTATAACGATGGACTCCCGCAGAAAACATTATAAATTTTATCTACCCGTTGTTGCTTCTCCCTTTTGTTTGTTTCCAATCTTAAACAATTCCGGATCAACTGTTTTTATTTTCAATAAGTTCACCTTATCCAATCTATTAGCAAGGAGAGTTATGAAAAAAATAATGTTGTTTCTATC
>DMPG01000306.1:2585-5207 GCA_003456055.1 Bacteroidota bacterium
TATCAAATTGCAACGCTCGAAAATCTTTATTGGATTTCGCAAACGAACGCTTCCTGGTCCAGTCATTTTATTCAAACAGCTGATATTAATGCATCCGCTACAACAAGCTGGGGCACTACGGGGTGGACACCCATTGGATCTTTTACTGGGACATACAACGGCGATGGACATACGATTAACGAACTTTACATAAATCAACCGTGGGCAAATTATTTTGGACTTTTTGGAACTATCAATAACGGTGGAATTGTAAAAAAACTTGGAATGACAAATCTTAATATTATTGGCGGGGGTTACACAGGCGGTTTAGCCGGTGCCAATGAAGGAATCGTTTCAAATTGCTATGCTACAGGTACAGTATCAGGGGGGACTTGGATTGGCGGACTTGTAGGAGCAAATAATGGTTCTGGAGTAATTACTTGTTGTTATTCGCACGTAAATATCAATGCTAATGAAATTGCAGGAAGCCTCGCCGGACAAAATTACCAGGGAGCAAATATCCTGAATTCATATGCCACTGGCAGTGTTTATGTTTCTTCATACAATGGTGGCGGACTTACCGGCTCTAATCTTAATTCAACTATTACTAACTCATATTCAACTGGCAGCGTTTCAGGCACCGCACCGATCGGAGGATTTGCAGTCTTAATGGGGTCATTAGGATCTTGCAACAATTGCTTTTGGGATACGCTGTCGTCGGGATTATCATATAGCGAAGGAGGTACCGGAAAATCGACCGCTAATATGAAAACACAAACAACATTTACCGATGCAGGATGGAATTTTGATACAATGTGGATTATGATGGGAACAAATTATCCTACGCTTCAGGGAATGCCGGATTACCAACAACAAACTGCTCTCCGTCTTGACGGAAGCGATGATTACGCTATTGCTTCGTATTCTTCAACGTTCAATCCTTCTATATTTACGTATGAACTCTGGGCGCGCGTTGATGGGAGCATTACTGATTTCCAGTCACCTTTCTGTACACGATTCTATGATGGAAATACACACGGTATTAATTTTTATGCTGCGCCTGGTAACCATTGGTCTGCTTGGATTGGAAACGGTACGTATCTGTGGCAGGCAATCACCGGTGATACAATCAAAACCGGCATATGGGCATTTCTAACATTAACATACGATGGTACCACGGCTCGTTTTTATGTCAACGGTGCTTTGCAAGATTCGCTGATTACCACGTTTTCTCCTAACACATCGGCTTCATTAACGTTGGGGTGTATAGATGAATCTGGCGCATCGCGCTTTTTTAACGGCACTATTGATGAAGTGCGAATATGGAACGTTGCACGCGACTCTGCACAGATTGCTGCCGATATGGGAACAGTTTTTACCATCCTGCCGGAACATTTGGTAGGGTACTGGCATTGTAATGATGGAAGCGGTGCAACAACATACGATGTCGTAACAGGTAATGCTGCAGCGTTAACCAATTTTAATTTTACTGGAACAAGCGGCTGGATACCATCGGCTATTCCCGTCAATATTAGTTTGCCGGTTAAACTGACAAGCTTTACTTCCTGCGTACGTAACAACTCTGTTGCGCTTGCTTGGCAAACAGCAACCGAGAAGAACAACTACGGATTTGAAATTGAACGAAAACAACTCTCCCTTGTTCCTGCGGGACAAACGAGTGTGAGATTTAATAAGATTGGGTTTGTTTCCGGTTCCGGCAATTCCAACTCTCCAAAGTCGTATTCGTTTACCGATGACTGCGCAAGCGGAACAGTTGTCTATCGCTTAAAGCAAATTGACAACGATGGAAATTTTACGTATTCGCAAGAAATAGAAGTGACAGCAGGCGGAACACCCGCACAGTTTTCCCTTGACCAAAACTATCCAAATCCTTTTAATCCAACAACAACAATTGCATTTTCGATTCCGCAAGCAGGCAATGTAACGCTGAAAATATTTGACGCACTCGGAAGAGAAGTTGCAACATTGGTAAATGGTGTAAGATCGGCGGGAGAATTCAATGTGGTATTTAATGCCTCGTCGTTGGCAAGCGGCATGTATTTATATTGTTTGCAGGCAGGCAGTTATGTTGAAACAAAGAAGTTAGTGTTGATGAAGTAACATTTTTTAAGAATAAAGATTTGCTTTTAAAGCCATGGTATCCGCCATGGCTTTTTTTTGACTAAACTTCGTTGTTTTCGTCAATTCTTCCCTTTTACAAAAAAATCTGTTTGGTTCCAGTCCGAAATGTCTTATTTTATAGTGTATACACACTTGGGAAAACCTTATGGAAGCAGTCAAAAATCACCATACATTTCATATTCCGGTCATGGGAATCGGATTTACGATCGATACGCCTGTAAAAGTTGCGCAATACGGCATTTCTTCGGTCATGTCATTGGTTGATGATATTCTTGTTGAGAAGATGAGAGAGTTTTACAGTAAAAAATTGGATCTTCCGTTCACCGCAATCACAGAAAAGAACAGCACCGATCATCGTGCTCAGCGGATCACCGCCTATCTGAACCTTGTCGACAAAATGGTGCATGATAAATTCGCCGAAATGAAACGTTCGTTCAACGAAACCGGCGAAGAAGTTCAAAAATACATCGATATGCTTCCCGATTTTTCCGAAGTGAAAAA
>DMPG01000306.1:5260-10589 GCA_003456055.1 Bacteroidota bacterium
AAGCTGGACAAAGAGAATTACCGTAACAATGAAAAACTTCCCAACGAATTCAATGATGCCCATGCCGCGCTTCGCGGATATGCACAAAGCAATCTTCGGTCGGCAATCGTCTTTTCCGCAGGAATGAATCCCCGCTTGTACGGATATGTTGAAAAGTTCGAAGATTTTTATCCCGATGCAAACGGCGATATTAAAAAGAAAATAATTTTGAAAGTGAGCGATTACCGCTCGGCGATCATTCAGGGAAAATTTCTTGCAAAAAAAGGATTGTGGGTCTCTGAATATCGTATCGAATCGGGATTGAACTGCGGCGGTCATGCGTTTGCAACCGACGGATATTTGATGGGACCGATCCTGGAAGAATTCAGACTTCACCGACAAGATCTGATCCAGACAACTCATGACATTGTTGTTGAGGCTTTAAAAAATAAAAATCGTCCCGTCCCGTCATCACCATTGCCGATTAAGATCACGGCGCAAGGCGGAGTTGGTACCCATGAAGAACATCAGTTCTTGCTCGAACATTACGGACTCGATTCTATCGGATGGGGTTCACCATTCCTGCTGGTTCCGGAAGCGACCAATGTTGATAATCATACAATGAACCTTTTGTGCGAAGCAAAAGAAAAGGATCTTTACCTTAGCAACATCTCTCCGCTTGGTGTACCATTCAACAGTCTGAGAGGAAATACAAAAGACATTGAGAAACAGGAATTGATCGACAAAGGTCGTCCGGGAAGTTCATGCCCTAAAAAATATATCCAGCTCAATACAGAATTCACCGAACAGGCGATCTGCAGAGCGTCGCGTCAATACCAGAACATCAGAATTAAAATGATGGATGAAAAAGGCCTGAGTGCGGAGGAGCGTCAACAGGAATTCCNNGAAGAACGCCGGCAGGAATTCGATGCCATCACCGATAAATCGTGTATCTGCGTCGGCTTAGGAACTTCTGCATTGATCGTGAATAATATAGATACCAAAGTTGAAGGACCCGGAGTTTCCATCTGCCCCGGACCGAACATTGCGTATTTTGAAAAAGTGGTCTCTTTAAAAGAAATGGTTGACCATATCTATGGAAGGATCAATATCATAAACGACGAGTCACGGCCGAACTTGTTCGTGAAGGAATTAAAACTCTATGTCGATTATTTGAAAGCAAAGATCGCCGAAACACCGGCGCCTCTCTCCGACAAACAATTGAAATATTTCATCACCTTCCAGCAGAACCTGAACGAAGGAATCGAATATTATCAGAAACTCTATTCGGATTTCGAGGCGAAACTTGCAGTACTGAAGGAAGATATTCTTGGGGAATTGGAAGCGATCAGGAACGAATTACACGAAATGTCGTTGGCAACAGCGTAGGATTTTTTGAAATAAAATAAAAGAAGCCATGGGTTTATGGCTTCTTTTTATTTTAAATATTCCACAACCAGATCGTTGAAGATGAGCTCGTTGTTTTCGTGTGCCCGCTCGATGCGTTCTTTTTCCTGAAAGAACCACTCTCTGCTGATATTGTTCTCGTTCGCTATCAATCGAAGCCACCGTTCTTCGTTCACATGCATTTCGTGATCGTATTGTGCAATAATCAATCCATCCGTGATGAACTTCTTTGCAATTTCCTGCTGTGAAAAAATCGGTGGTTTGTCGAGGATATACTTGTTGTCCAGAATATCTGAGATTGCAGTTTCACAAAAATCTTTTGCAAATCCTAATGACTTTCCAACACGCATCAACAATGCAACCTCTTCTTCAGTAATTCTTTGATCCTTGCGGACCAATAACAACAGTCCGCGAAAATAGTTGCTTCCTTCTTGAATGGTCATTTGCATACAAATTCCCTTTCGTGGTGCACGAACAACCATAGCAGTTATCGATGACGCAGCAATCGCAATCCGTTTGCAACAACAATAAGCGTGCTTCCTTCGTGTCCGACTACTCCGAACGGCAGCGGCATTGAAAAGCCTAACGCTGCGCTAACAAGAATGACGATCACCGATAACGAAAATAAAATATTCTGCCAGACGATCTTCCGTGCCCGTTTGCTTAAGTTGACCGCATACGAAATATTCATCAATGTTTCACCCATCAACACAATATCGGCGGTTTCCATCGCAACATCCGTTCCTGCGGCTCCCATCGCAATCCCCACCGATGCGGTTGCCAACGCAGGAGCATCGTTCACACCGTCGCCGACCATTGCAACAACACCGTATTTTTTTTGTAATGTGCGCAAGACTTCTACCTTTTGTTCGGGAAGGAGATTAGCATATACTTCATCGATCCCTGTTTGTTTTGCGATATTTGCAGCAACGGTCGGATTGTCGCCGGTGAGCATGATTGTTGCAACGATTCCATTTCTCTTCAATTCTGCGATCGCTATCACTGCATCTTCACGAACGACATCGGCAACGGCGATACAGCCAAGCCACCCGCCGTCATCTTCATGAATTCCCTTGTCGCCGCTTCGTCCGAGCTCGCGGTGGATGATCAATACTGTTTTTCCTTCCTTTTCAAACCGCTCTTTCGCTTGCATTAGATCGGCAGGAATTATTTCGCCATGTTCTTCGAACATTCTATATCCGCCGATAAAGGTAAGATACCCTTCCGCTTTTGCATGAACACCACGTCCGGGAAGCGAAACGAAGTTGGTCATGTCGGGGATCAGTATTTTCCGCTCATTCGCTTCTGCAACCACTGCTTTTGCGATCGGATGTTCGGATCGTCCTTCAAGCGCAGCTGAAAGTGCTAACAGAGAAGATTCCGTAACATTTTCCGGATTGTGTTTCCCTACATAGACATCTGTTAATTTCATTCTCCCCTGCGTCAGTGTCCCGGTCTTGTCAAATGCAATCGCTTTAACTTCTGCCATCCGTTCAACATACGCGCCGCCCTTAAAAAGAATTCCCTTTCGAGCGCCGTTTGCAATTGCTGAAAGAATCGAAGCCGGTGTTGAAATGATCAATGCGCATGGAGAAGCAACAACAAGGATCACCATAGCCGTATAGAATGAAGCATAGAATTCATGACCAAGAACGAGCCACGGAATAAAAATTAATCCAACGGTAAAGAGAATGACGCCAATTGCATAATATGATTCGAATGTTTCAAGCAAGTACTGTGTACGCGCGCGCTGATGCTGTGCTGTTTCCACCATTTGAATAATGCGCGACAATGTTGAATCTGTTGCTAAACGAGTGACACGCACTTCAAGCACACCACTTCCATTGATCGTCGCCGCATATACTGCGTCGCCGGCTTCTTTATCCACCGGCACTGATTCTCCGGTGATGGATGCTTGATTGATCGCGGAAGAACCGCTGACAATCACGCCGTCTGCTGCAATATTTTCGCCGGGAATAATGATAATGATATCATCGATGATAAGGTCGCCGATGGGAATCCGCTCTTCTTTCCCGTTGCGTCTTACCGTCGCTTCGTTTGGACGAAGTTTCAGCAACGCTTTTATCGCATTGCGCGAACGGTCCATTGCGTACGTTTGCAGAACATTCGACAGAGAGAATAGGAATAACAATGTTGCTCCTTCATGCCATTGATTAACTGTTGCAGCACCGATCGCAGAGAGGATCATCAGCATATCAACATTGATCTTCTTTTCGCGCGCGCTTTGCACCGCTTCCTGAATTCCGTACCAGCCGCCAAATACGTACGAAAGGATATTCAATGCAAGCACCGCGTACGGATGCACACCGTACGATTCTGATACAACACTCGTTATTACTGAGATCAGACAAAGAACGGTGAAAATTACCGGAAGTTTTTGTGTATCAAATGCTTCATAGAGTCGTGCAGAAGCGTGAGCAGGACTTTCTAACGTCGGGACAGTATCCATAATTGTGCAGTAAAACGGAGAAGAATATGTACCGAGCATCCAAATAGTGGTTTGGATGCTCGGTAATTATTTTAACAGCGTCATAAGATATGAAAAATTTGAGAGGACTTTTACAAATATATTTTTATACTCAGACTAATTCGTCTTCATTGTGGTATAATTCAACTCTGTTCCCCACAAACTATGCGGAATAAGGAAGACCAAAAGCGTTACAATAGATGCAGCAAGTATCCACCGTTTTGGATTCGGTGATTTCCAAACTGCTACGGCGGCGGTTCCCCACGCAAGAAATGCGATCAAAGTTTTATTATCGGTGATATCATTTCCAAATGGAAATCCAGTCCACCATTCATTGAATGCATAATTTAAAACCAATGGACCGAGAATCATTCCCCCAATCGTAATTACGATAAAGGTAAGATAGGATAAATTCTTGTACACGGGTTGTTTGGTAATCATCTCCAATCCGGTGCGAGCTGAGAGTAACATACCGGCGAACATAAATGCAATATGGAGTATCAACACAGGTGCCGGAACTTCTCCCCGAAAACGAATGACTGTAGAAGCAGAAAATGTCTGCTTCCCATCGGTCAGATAAATTGTGTAGTGTAATTTTCCTGCCGGAGGTTGGTGCGGTAATTGCGCTGAAAGAATCCCGTTCGCATAGATCATTGGAATGGAACTAGCTTCATCATTCGTATTATAGCGTTTCCATTCTACTCTCCCGCTGATATTAGGATTGTTTGTTTCAACGGTGACAGGATGATCGGTCTCTCCACCATGTGCACGTTCCAATGTAACTGAAATCGCTTTGCTATCTAACAAAGTAACATAATGTTTTGGATATGTCGGACCGGTTAATCGCTGATAGACTGCTGATCCAAGAGTGATAAGAAGAGCCAGAATCCAAAGGTGATATGTTCGTTTCATAAGAAATATTCCATAATTTAGTTATCAATTCATCTCATAATTCTGCAAAGAGTATGCCGAGTAATTGTTAAAGAATCCCATTGAAATCGGACAAATGATTCTCAATACTGAAAATACAACGATTCTTTTTTCAATACCAATACTTATTTTTGATTGAATTACAGTTTAATTGTATGACTATTTGAAAGCCATAGGGGGCAAGCCGGCAGCGGTGTTTCGATTGTTTATGCTACCGGAGGAACATACATTCTGATGATTCTCCAACGATTGCGCTCATAACTGAATACCGCTTTAATCGTAACGGTTTTTCCTGAGAAGGTTCCGGTGGAGGTCACTTGTGATTGCGACAGTGGTAAACCGTTCTGCGACGCTGAATAGACGACAGATCCGTTCATCACTGATGCATTTTGATTTGGAAATGAACTGATTGACGATGATCCGCCCATTTTCGTCATAGCTAACGAAATACCGGTGCGTGCGATCTGTTCGGCTTGAATGGAGTTTGCTACGGATTCGGCAATAGAACTATTGTTTCTATCGGCG
>DMPG01000306.1:10618-13200 GCA_003456055.1 Bacteroidota bacterium
GAATTATTTATCCTTTCCCTCTTTATTTCTACTACAAAGGTAATCTCGGCCACATTACTATGCAAGAAAACAATCGTTAGACTACTTTAAGAAAAGACTTAGCCTTCTTTAATTTTATTTTTAGATTTTTCTAATGACTGATTTTTCGTATCCTATGTCACAGAACGGTATAGACAGCATTGTTGGAGAAATATTTTATGAGAAATGTCCCCGGAAAAAAAATATCGTGGGGTATTATTGGCTGCGGAGATGTAACGGAGATAAAAAGCGGACCGGCATTCAATAGAGTAGAAGGAAGCGAACTTGTTTCTGTTATGCGCCGTGATGAAGCAAAAGCGGAAGATTATGCGCGTCGGCATGCTGTCCCGCAATGGTATAATAATGCGGATGCATTGATGAATGATCCAAAGATCAATGCGGTGTATATTGCAACACCGCCGAAATTCCACAAGGAGTATGCAATACGTGCACTTCAAAAAAATCTTTTTGTCTATGTTGAAAAACCTATTGCTCTTAATTCATCCGAAGCATTGGAAATAACGGAAGCCGTCAATCATTATTCCGGAAAACTCTGTGTAGCTCATTATCGACGCAAGCTTCCTTCGTTCATTTTTGTGAAGGAACTATTGAAATCAAACATCATTGGGGATATTCAGTTGGTGCGAATCACCATGGCGCAGTCTACAAAACCATCGTTAGCAGCACAGACAAAAGAGAATTGGCGTGTCGATCCAAAAATTTCAGGCGGAGGCTATTTTCACGACCTCGCACCGCATCAATTGGATCTGATGTACTATTTCTTTGGTGCTCCGATATTATGTACCGGATTTTCTATCAATCAATCCAAACAGTATGACGCTGATGATCTGGTAAGCGGGCAGATGGTTTTCAAGAACAATATTGCATTTTTCGGCAATTGGAATTTTTCGGCAGCTGAAAAGGAATCAACCGATGAATGTATTATCATCGGAACCAAAGGAAGTATGAGATTCTCTTTTTTCGGAAATGATGTTGCGGTGAAAGATAGCGGTGGAATAGAATCGATCCGGCATTTCGAAAATCCAAAACACGTTCAGCAGCCGATGATCGAATCTGTTGTACGATATTTTCGCAGAGAGATCGAGAACCCTTGCTCGATCGACGAAGCAGTTGAGGTGATGAGAATGATGGATTCATTTACCACTAAACGATAATATCATGAAAACATTTTGGGATGAACGATACTCGCAGAAAGAATATGTATACGGAACGGAGCCGAATGAATTCTTTCGGGATCAATTACCATTGTTGGAACCAAAAAGTATTCTTCTTCCAGCTGAAGGCGAAGGACGCAATGCTGTGTATGCCGCAACGCGTGGATGGAATGTTCATGCCTTCGACCAAAGTATTGAAGGAAGAAAAAAAGCACTTGCTCTCGCCGCAATGCACAACGTGAACATCACCTACGAAATTGCCGACGTACTTACGGTTCAACTCCCTCATAATCACTTTGATGCAATCGGATTATTCTTTGCACATTTTCATGCACAACAGCGAGAACAGATCCACGCACGATTTCTTTCTTCTCTCCGTTCAAACGGAACAATTATTTTTGAAGTATTCAGTACCAAACAAATAGAATATCAACAGCAGTACGGTTCCGGCGGACCACAGCAGAAGGAATTACTCTATACGGCAGGTGATGTTGAAACTCTTTTTGTGGGATGTGATTTGCTGTTGCTTGAAGAAAAAGAAATTGTCTTGAATGAAGGAGAATTCCACAACGGAAAAGCTTCCGTCGTGCGGTGTGTTGCAAGAAAACGATAACGCTTTGTTCATTGTTGAGCTGAACCGATCACCACATTCCAATGACGAATCTCCCACCGCTTCACCAATCCATTGATCACATACGGATCGTGTTTTACAAATTCTTCAATGCTCGATTTATCATTGACATGAAACACCAGCAATGTTCTGTCAGCAGGATCGGTGAATGCACCGCCAAGCAGTAACTCTCCACGCTTGTTTGCTTCATTCGCCAATCGAAGATGTTCATCTCTAAATTCCGCACGGCGAACGACATAATCATTCACTACATCATACAACAGCGCGTAGTAATTCATCTGCTTTGCTCCAATGCTTGTTCAACATCGGCGATGATATCATCAATATGTTCAAGTCCGACTGAGATACGGATCAATCCCGGCAAGATTCCAACCGCAACTCGTTCAGCTTCGCTCAACTTAGAGTGTGTTGTTGATGCGGGATGCGTTGCGATACTTCTGGTATCACCAAGATTTGCAGTGTGCGAAAGCATTTGCAGCGAGTTCAAGAATTTTCTTCCCCGATCAATTCCCCCCTTTACAACAAATGTGACGATACCGCCCCCTTGTTTCATCTGTTTTTTTGCAAGATGAAATTGCGGATGCGAAGCAAGGAATGGATATTTTACCAATTCTATTTCAACATGCTTTTCAAGATGCTGTGCAAGTTTCTCTGCATTTTCACAGTGTCGGTCCATTCGTACAGCAAGTGTTTCCAAACTTTTAGAAAGGATCCACGCGTTGAACGGCGATAGCGACGGTCCGCTGTGGCGTGCGAAG
>DMPG01000230.1:0-2900 GCA_003456055.1 Bacteroidota bacterium
GATGTGAACGGCGACGGATATGCCGATGTGATCGTCGGGGCGAATTATTATTCCTCAAATACCGGTCGTGCTTATATCTTTTTTGGCAGTTCAGCGATGGATAATATTGCAGACGTTACAATGACTGGTGAAACAACAAGCTATAACCTCGGTTATTCGGTATCCGCTGCCGGCGATGTGAACGGCGACGGATATGACGATGTGATTGCCGGGGCTTATGGGTATTCTTCACTCACCGGACGGGCACACATCTATTACGGTGGAACGAGTATGGATAATATTGCAGACGTAACGATGAGTGGTGAAACAACGAGCAATTATTTTGGTATTGCAGTATCTACTGCCGGCGATGTGAACGGCGACGGATATTCCGATGTGATCGTTGGAGCATATGGATACTCATCATTTACAGGACGTGCATATGTTTATTACGGCGCCGCCGATATGAACATTACCTGTGATGGAACGGTGACCGGTGAAGGAACGAACAACTATTTTAGTATTGCTGTTTCCACCGCCGGTGATGTGAACGGCGACGGATATGCCGATGTGATCGTCGGAGCGGATCACTATTCGACAAACACCGGCCGAATGTATCTGTATTCTTGGAGGCAGACGAATACTCCGGATGTGATATTTACCGGTGAAGCAATCACAATTTTTTTTGGGTATGCTATATCAACCGCCGGTGATGTGAATGGAGACGGATATACCGACGTGATTGTCGGTGCGCCATGGTATTCTGACCTAACGGGGCGGGCCTACATTTTTCTGGGGGGGCCGAGCATGGATAATATTGCCGATGTTACAATGACCGGTGAAGATACGCTCAATCTCTTCGGGTATTCGGTATCCACAGCCGGAGATGTAAACAAAGATGGATATGCCGATGTGATTATCGGAGCACCCGTTTATGCCTCAGAAAAAGGGCGTGCATATATCTTCTTCGGCGGGGCCAGCATGAACAGTAGTGCCGACGTCACAATGACAGGCGAAGCAACAGAGGACTATTTTGGCATTTCAGTATCCAATGCCGGTGATGTGAACGGTGATGGCTATAGCGATGTATTCGTGGGAGCAAGTGGTTATTCATCATCGACAGGCCGAGCGTATATCTATTTTGGCGGCTCAAGTATGAACAGTACTGCCGACGTCATCATGACCGGAGACATAACAGGGATTAGTTTTGGCGAGTCTGTGTCCTCTGCCGGAGATGTGAACGGAGACGGTTATGCCGATATCATCGTTGGAGCGTATGCGTATGGTTCAAACGCAGGACGTGCATATATCTATTACGGCGGTTCTAGTATGAACAATACTGCCGATGTGACGTTGCTCGGTGAAGCATCCGGCTCAAATTTTGGTTACTCTGTCTCAGATGCTGGCGATGTGAATGGAGACGGTTTTTCCGATGTGATTATTGGGACATATGGCTATTCAGATAATAAGAATACAGGTCGTGCATATATCTACTTGGGCGGAACAAATATGGACCGTGTTGCCGATATTACGATCACAGGAGAAGCTGAACAGAGTTACTTAGGTCAATCAGTTTCCTCAGCTGGTGATTTGAACAGAGACGGATATGCTGATGTTATCATTGGTGCTAGTGAACGGGCATATATCATTTATGGCGGTTCGAGTATGACTAACATTGATGTAACATTATATGGTGAAGCTATAGCGTATGCGTTTGGCACTGCAGTGTCCACTGCAGGTGATGTGAACGGAGACGGATATGCCGATATAATTGTTGGTGCGTATGCATATTTAAACTTAACGGGTCGTGTGTATCTTTATCTTTCATGGTCTGCACCAATAGTTCCTCGCATTGCATCCGTACAGGACATACCGAGCGATCAGGGTGGAAAGATCCTCGTGAAATGGATCAGAAGCCGAAACGATGCAAAGGGGATCAATGGTATTTCCTCTTATACCATTGAACAGAGCCGTCCTGCAGGAGCAAACGGATTCTTCTGGGAAGAGATTGCGAGCATTACTCCTCGCAACAATCCTCAATATGCATATACAGCAACAACACCAAACGACTCCATGGCAGGCAACAGCGGTGCAGCATTTTTCCGGGTGACTGCGCAGACAACAGATCCAAACCAGTATTGGAGGTCGAATATTATGTCTGGTTACAGTGTTGACAATATTCCTCCATTTGGAGTTGTCGGTGCAGCGATTGCAGCATTCAATAACGGAAAGATATCACTGTGTTGGAATAAGAATAGAGAGGACAAAGATCTTCTGGGGTATATTGTTTATCGTGATACAACAAGCGGTGTTGCACTGAACAATACAACAATGATCGCACAAACGAGTGACACCACTTATCTTGATTCGTTACCAACTCGTGTGGGGAAATATTACTACAAAATCGCAGGAATAGATATCCATGGAAATATTGGTGCGCCAAGTACGGAATTAAGTCAAAACGTATTAGCAGTTCAGGTAACAAAAGGTGTTGCACCGAAAATATTCGCACTCGAACAGAATTATCCCAATCCGTTCAATCCAACAACGACCATTGAGTTCACTGTTCCGTCAAACGGACGAGCAACGCTGAAAATATTTAATGCGATCGGACAAGAAATAGCAACATTGTTCAACGGAGAAGCGGAATCAGGAAAATATCATCAAGTGCAGTTCAACGCAAGGGGGCAAGCAAGCGGGTTGTACTTCTCACGTCTAGAATACAACGGGAAAGTGCAATTGAAGAAAATGTCGTTTATAAAATAATATCCACCAGATAGTTAATATCCATTAAACAGAAACTCCCGACAATGTCGGGAGTTTCTGTTTAACTTAAAAATGTAATCTGATGCGTTTAGAACTTATAACCAAAGTTAAAGGCAACAAGATTTGCACTGCTTTTGTATGTGCCTGGTAATTTA
>DMPG01000230.1:2931-5400 GCA_003456055.1 Bacteroidota bacterium
CTTATAACCTGCGCCAAGGGATACATCAGTTCTATTTGCATCTGGCAGCATTGGTTCAACTCTCCACGTTGGTTGAGGGGCATAATCATAAATGAAACCGGCACGAAGATCCAATTTATCGTTCAATTTATATTCGCCGCCAAGTCTCATTAACCATCCTTCATGCCATTTTTTTGCTTCGGTAGAAGTCGTACTTCCACCCACGGCCTTACTAAAATTTATTTTTAATTCCTCATATGCGGCCCATCCAACATATTGGAAATCAGCTTCTACCGTGAGTTTCTCATTGATTGTGTATGCTACACCGGCAATAAGATTACTCGGCATCGGAAGTGTCGCTGTTCCTGTTACACCGGATGGAAATGATGGTGCTGCAGGCGCAAAGACATTGGTAAACGTTGCATCACCTTCAAATTCAATCTCGGTCAAATGTCGATACGAAAGACCGACAGAAATTTTTTCGGTTGGTTTCCACATAACACCTGCATTAATATTAATGCCGCTACCGCTTCCGTCGAGTTTGAATTTGCCATCTGGTGGAACTCCACCAGCCGCAAATATGATATTTCTTTCAAGCACAACTGATCCCATAACATAACTTACACCTAAACCCAAAGAAAGTTTATCATTGACTTTATACGATACTGATGGATTGATATAAAAAGTTTGAAGGTCTGTTTTTACCGATAGCCCTCTTCCTGCCCATGTTGATGGCCATTCAGAACCAAGTCCGTATGGATTATATACACCTAATCCGACTACAAATTTTTCATTGATTGCATAGGATGCATACAGATTAGAAGGATAAAACATCTGACTTACCATTTTGGTTTCGGTTGTTGCCGGTTTTGGTCCCGTGAAAGATGAAGATGGAAAAATCAACGTTGTGCCGGCCAATACATTGATCCCTTTCTGAAATGCCAAACCTGCGGGATTATAGAAAATTGCAGATCCATCGCTAGCTCTTGCAACAAAAGCACCACCCATACCCATTGCACGTGCACCGTGCTCATTAATTTGGTATCCACCCGCAAATGCCAACGAACAGGCAAGCACCAGCAAAAGAAGATATACCGATAGATGCTTGGTAGTTTTTTTCATTTTGAACCTCCTAGAAGTGAATGTTGATTTGTTAAGCCCTGCTGTAGAGCGATTGTGGCATATAGTACTTAAGGCAAGATTAAAAAGCAAACAGAATATTTATGCCCAACAGACGTATTTATCTGTTATTTGTTTAGTTTCTCCAAAAGTTCTTTTGCTTCTTTTCTATATTGATCGTCATCTTCATCTTGTTTCGGAAGAGCAGCAATGGAAATGAGGAGCTCTTTTGCTTTGTCTGTATTATCTTCTTCGTTGTAGGCACGGGCTGCATCTAAGCGATAGAGAATGAATGTTGGTCGCAACTCAATTGATTTGTCATAATATTTTAACGACTCATCCATATTTGCCCATCCAAGACCGAGCGGCCATCGGATCATTTTAGATTTTTCACACAGTTTCGCGTGGGTTCGTCCCAAAATATAATATGCTGCTCCATTCTTTGGATCGAGAGCGATCGCCTTTTCACAATCTGTTTTTACCTGTTTTACAAAATCGATCGCGCTCCATACTCCTTTAAAAAGTGCAACTCTACCGTTGGCAATTGCTCTGCGTACATATCCGATGGACGAATCCGGTTTTGCATTCACAGCTTTATCTGCGTAGTCGAACGCTTTTTGATAATATTCTAATTGTTTTTCCTTATCAGCATCTGTTTTATTTGGAAGATGTTCTCCGATATCAACATAACCCCTGCTTATGCGCCATAAAATATTGAAATTATTCAAGTCCATTTTTTCGGCCTGATGCACTTTGTCCAATGCTTTCTGGTTTTCGTATGTCACAGTGGAGTAGTTGTCGGCTTCGGAAATGAGATCTTGAACGGATTGTGAATAGAGTGATGTTGAACAGAGAAGTAGAACAATGAATAAAACAGCTTGTTTCATAGAGGCTCCTTATATGATGTTGCCTCAATAGTACGAAGTGGAATCTACTGATGCAATCAGAATTTTCAAAAAATTGAAGAACGATAAAAAACCTTTCGTTTGTTTGCTTCTTTACCAATTTTGCCATAGAATTACCTATAGAATGAAAAAAGAATTGAATATCCTCATTGTAGTTGTTGCAATTTGGTGTGCAGGCATTGTGCTTTCTCCGATCCTTGTTTCATTTCATCCTGCTGGAGAATTGGCAGCTAATATTTTGTATAAATTTTACGGAGCAGTATGTCATCAATTCGATTCACGATCATTCCATTTGCATGATCATCGGTTTGCAGTATGCATTCGCTGCACCGCTATCTATTTCGGTTTTTTTATCACGCTGTTAGGAATTCGATTCTCTATACCATTGTATAACAAAAATTTTAATCCTATTCTTGTATTGATCTATTCTTCACTTCCAATGGTGGTGGATGTTGTATGTTCATTC
>DMPG01000230.1:5449-7601 GCA_003456055.1 Bacteroidota bacterium
ACTGCTAACTTTTAAATTGTATGATACCAAAACCAGATAAACTGATGCCGTCGCTGTACGGCGGATTATTGATCGCAACTATTTGGTCCGTTCCCGGATTGAATTTGCTTAACTGCTTATGTTGTGCCGGAGTGCTGCTCGGAGGATTTCTTGCAGTGCTATTGTATCAAAAAGATATGACGACAGAAATGGAACCATTGACCATTGAAGACTGCAAAAATATTGGTATCTATACCGGAATCATTGCCTCTGTTGCCGGGATGGTCATACAATTTATCATTCAGTTGGTATTCGGAGATNNCGTCATGTCTGCCTACAGCATTAAGGAATATTTTCTGGAGGCCATCAACCTTGGCGTTAACGGATATTTAATTGGGTCTATTCTTGCAATGTTCATCACCGTAATTCCGAATACGTTGTTTGCGTTTCTAGGAGCGTTAATCGGGTGGAATGTGTTCAAACCAAAACAATAATGTAAGTCGAAGCGATGCTTCGACGTGAATTATTTTTTTCATATGGAGTACTATCGAAGACATCTTCCTCATTTTCTCCCAAATCAGGCAATATTTTTTGTTACATTCAGACTTGTCAACTCATTGCCGTTATGGATTATCGATAAATTGAGAAATGAATACGATTCTACACAGGCACTTGAAGAATACAAAAAGATTATTCCATCAATTAAAAAAACTTCCAGAAGACTTTTATCGAAGATATTTCCTAGAATTTGATAGATTTTTGGATAACCAAAAATCAAATAATAATTGGTTAAGCGATAGTAGAATTGCAAATGTTGTTTTTGATGCAATTCATTTTCGCGATGGTATAAAATATGACCTGATTTGTTTTTGTATTATGCCAAATCATCTCCATTTAGTAGTTGAAATTTTAGAAAAGCACAAAATCATTGCTGACGTATCTTCAAAATATCTTACAAAAGTATTACAATCATTGAAAAGTTATACTGCAATAAAATCGAATAGAATATTGCAGCGCGAAGGACAATTTTGGCAATCAGAAAATTATGATCGTGTAATAAGGAATGAAAAAGAATTTGAAGAAGTAATAAATTATGTTGTCAATAATCCTGTTAAAGCGGGTTTTGTTTCAGACGCAAAGAATTGGCAATTTACCTATTGTAAGTATACCATAAAATAATAAGACGGAGCTACGCTCCGTCTTACATCTATGACTTTAGTACAATTCTAAACGTTGTTCCTTCACCGATTGCGCTTGTTAAGATGGTGAGTCTACCGCTGTGATAAGTTTCAATGATCCGTTTGCAGAGGGAGAGTCCTAAACCCCAGCCCCTTTTTTTCGTACTGAATCCGGGTCTGAAAATATCTTTCTGATAGGAAGGATCAATTCCTTTTCCGGTATCCTTAACATCAATGAATGTTTTCCTACCTACTTTTGAAAGCGAAAAGACGATCGATCCCTTTCCATTTTCCATAGCATCGAGCGCATTTTTAACAAGATTTTCGATCACCCACTCAAAGAGTTCGCTGTTGACCTTTACCAAATAATCAGTATCAGCGATGATGGAGATATCAACTTTCTTTCCCATTTGAGGAATGCGCTTTTGAAAATATGCGATTGAACGTTTGATCAGTTCAACAATATTTTCTTCCTTCAGATCGGGTTTCGATCCGATTTTTGAAAATCGATCGGCAACTTTAGTCAGACGTCGCGCATCATTTTCAAATTCTGTGACTGTCTCAAGGATCTTCGGATGCGTTTCGGTCTGATGTTTCAATAATTCGATCCAGCCCATCATACTGGTCAGCGGTGTTCCTAGCTGGTGAGCTGTTTCACGAGCCATTCCAACCCAAATATTGCTTTGCTCGCTTCTTTTGATGTAGCTAAATCCAATATATCCAACCAATATGAAGAGTGCCGCAATTGCGAGTTCTATGAAGGGAAGCCATCGTAACCGGACAATTAATGGAGATTCTCCATAGTGAAGTTTACTGAGCACAAGTGAATCTTGGTATGTTACAAGGATCGGTTTATTCTCTTGATCCATTGAAATCATCATCTCAAAAAGGAGTGTTTTCTTTTTTTCCTCTGAGAAAGTGGAGTCGAGTGTTATATTTTTTGTGGTGTTGATCTCGGTATCAGTTCCATTGGTAAGGATCACCGGAAAATCTAT
>DMPG01000359.1 GCA_003456055.1 Bacteroidota bacterium
TTCACCCCAAAGGGATTGAACCTCATTTTCTCGTTCAAACCCATCGGTCAAAGCGAATTCCCTTCCCATACTCCGTAACTTTGTTGTGTAATTAATCAAATGTTTGTCATTCCCCAGTGTTCCTATCGGGCATCCACAGAATGGATTCCCACTAAAGGCGTGTGGGAATGACGCTTTTAATCAACAACAAATAATGGAATCCACAATGAAACAGTTCTTCAAATCGTTTTTCGCGATTTTTATCTTCGTATGTTTTCTTTTCCCGCAGCAACAATCGACTGGAACCATCGAAGGATTCGCGTTCGACCAAGCAACGCAGACTCCGCTCATTGGTGCAAATGTTATCATTATGAATACGACATTCGGTGCAGTCACCGATGCCGACGGAAATTTCACGATTAATAATGTTCCTGTTGGAAATTATTCCATCCAATTCCGGATGATCGGATATTCGACCATCACAAAAACGGATGTAATCGTCCGTCCGGCGCGCATTACCACTGTATCCGCGGAACTTTCTGAAAGCGCTGTCGAATCTGAACAGGTAGTCGTCACCGCAGGATATTTTCAGCAGAATGATGTGCAGTCGATGAACACGGTCGGTTTTAGCCGTGAGGAAATTCGCCGCGCGCCCGGTTCGGGGGGCGATGTCAGCAGAATTATCATGGGTCTGCCGAGTCTCGCAAAAGTGAATGATCAGTCAAACAGTCTCATCGTCCGCGGCGGAAGTCCGCTGGAAAATGCATTCTACATCGACGGCATCGAGATCCCGAACATCAACCACTTCCCCACGCAAGGCGCGACCGGCGGACCGATCGGGATGGTGAATGTCGATCTGATCGACGAAGTGAATTTCCATACGGGAGGATTCTCCCCGACGTACGGCGATAAACTTTCCTCAATTTTGGATATTCGTTTTCGCGAAGGGAACAGAAAAGAATTCGACGGACAGTTAGATCTGAACATTGCGGGGTTCGGCGGCGTTGCCGAAGGACCGCTCGGTGAGCACGGATCGTATATCCTTTCTGCACGGAGAAGTTATCTGGAATATGTGATGAAGATGTTCGATGTCGGCACATCCGTTGCGCCAACGTACGGTGATGTGCAGGGAAAGATTGTGTATGATCTTTCTCAGAATCATAAACTGAGCATCGTCGGATTGTACGGCGACGATCATAACAATCCTGATCTGAAAGCGGCGCTCGAAAACGACATGCTTGCATACGGCAATCAAGATATTTATCAAAGTGCCGGTGGAATTGTCTGGCGCGCGTTGTGGAGTCAGAATGCATATTCCACCACAACACTCGGATATCTTTCATCGAAATTCAACGAGGACTTTTTCGAAACAAATACCGGAATTCACCTTATTCAAAACAGATCTACCGAAGCGGCGGTCAGTCTCCGGAATATCAATCATGTAAAATTCTCTTCGGCTCATTCCGTTGAATTCGGTATCGATATCAAACGATTGATGAATGAATACGATAATTTCTACGGTGCATTCAGTGATGCAGTCGGAGATTCGACGGGTGCGGCGGTGGTTTCACAAGATATTTCTGCAAATAAGTTCGGTGGATTCTTCAATTACATTGTTCAACCGTTCGGCGGATTAACGGTAACCGTTGGATCACGTGTAGATTATTTTTCGATCAACGATAGAGTAACTGTTTCACCACGCACATCGTTGGCGTATCAATTCGATGAAATAACGACATTCAAAATTTCATCGGGAATCTATTACCAAAACCTTCCGTTGTTATTGATTTCACAGAACAATGCAAATACGTCTTTGAAAGATCCATACGCCGTGCATTACATTGTTGGTATTGATCGTTTATTATCCGAAGATACGAAGCTGAGCGTGGAAGTCTATATGAAAGAGTATTACGACTTCCCTGTCGATCCTTCCGATCCGTCGTTGTTCCTGGTTGATGAAGTCTTTTATCGCTACGGATTCTTTTTGAATCACGGAGTATTGTCCAACAGCGGAAAAGCACGTTCAGGCGGGGTTGAAATAACATTGCAAAAGAAACTGGCGGAAGATTTTTATGGACTTGCGAGTGCAACATTCTTTCGAACAGAATATAAAGGAGCGGATGATATCTGGAGAAACCGTGTATTTGATAATCGGTTCATTGTCAGTGCCGAAGGGGGATACAAACCGAATGCAGAATGGGAATTCAGCGCGCGATGGATCTATGCGGGAGGAGCTCCGTACACTCCGTTCGATCTTACGCAATCCGCACAGCTGAAGCGAGCGGTGTTCGAAGCGAACAATATCAATGGCGCACGGTATCCTGCATACCATTCAATGAACGTGCGGTTTGATAAACGATTCCATTTTGAATCATCGAATCTTGTTCTTTATCTCAGCGCATGGAATGTCTACAACCAAAAGAATGTCGCTGCATATTTCTGGAATGAGAAGGAAAATAGACAGGATACGATCTATCAATGGAATCTGCTGCCGATCTTCGGTGTGGAATACGAATTGTAACACAATTCAATAAACTTTGCTTGCAGAGTCGTTTTTGATTGGCTATTTTCCTAAAACAGGATGCGCAAAATAATTCTCTATATTGCTTCTTCGCTGGATGGATTTATTGCAGACCAGAACAACAATCTGGATTGGTTGACAGTCTACACCGGAAATTACGGCTATGAAGATTTTATTTCAACGGTCGACACCGTGCTTTGTGGACGAAAAACGTATGATGAAGTTGTGAAAATGGGAGTTACCAATCCGCATCCAAATCAAATGAATTATGTCTTTACACATTCACCGAAACACTATCATTCATCAACGAATATTCTTTTCACCGACCGCAATCCCATCGAATTAGCAAAGGAATTGCTACAACAAGAAGGAAAGGATATTTTTCTGGTTGGCGGCGGAGAATTGATACGATCGCTGATGAAAATGAAGCTTGTGGATGAGATCATTCTCTTTATCGTCCCAATAATTTTGGGAAACGGTATTCCAATGTTCAAAGAACATCATACAAGAATTAATTTTGAGACTGTTTCTGTCAAAAAATATGATGATGGCATGATAGCGCTGCGTCTAAGAAAACGATAAATACTCAAGGGAAGAAATATGCAATCAAAAGCTGCCACACCCGAAGAATACATTGATGGTCTGCCGGAAGACCGTAAAGCGGCAATTAATGAATTGCGGAAAGTGATACTGAAAAATCTTCCGAAGGGATTCAAAGAAGAGATGAGCTATGGAATGCTCGGGTATGTCGTTCCCCTGTCGCTGTATCCGGAGGGATATCATTGCAATCCGAAGCTTCCGCTGCCGTTTATGAATATTGCTTCACAGAAAAATTTCGTCGCAATATATCATATGGGCATCTATGCAGATAAAAAACTGCTGGCATGGTATACAAAAGAATATGCAAAGCAGAGCAAAGCAAAATTAGATATGGGAAAAAGCTGTCTCCGGTTTAAAAAATTTGATCAGATTCCTTTTAAACTCATCGGCGAACTGGCGGGAAAAATGACTCCCAAAGAATGGATAACGATCTATGAAAAGAACTTCAAGCGTTCGTAACACAGGTCAGTTTTTTTATAATTCAAATTTTTCCAGCCGTTCAGGAATATCCACCCGCTGGAATTTATTCTCCTTCAAAGTTGCCGCAAATTTCTCCGCCTGATCAACATCGCCGTGCACAAGGAAAATATTCTTTAGTTTTTTTCGATCCATCGGTTTCACAAAATCCAGCAGTTCATTCTTATCCGCATGCGCGCTGAACGAGTTCAACACCGCTACTTCACATTTCAACTGTTTCACTTCGCCAAAGATCGAAATTTCCGGATCGCGGTTAACCAGTTTTCTTCCGAGCGTATGTTCTGCCTGAAATCCGACGATCATCACNNGTGTTCTTCGGATTCTCAATGTTGTTGCTTAGATGATGCACGATCCGTCCCGCTTCGCACATCCCGGAGGCTGCGATGATCATACATGGTTCTTTCAGGTCATTCAGTTTTTTTGATTCTTCCACATCGCGGATATACCGCAGACGGTCGAATCCAAAAATGTCAGCATCACTCTTCATTATTTTCATTGCTTCATTATCAAAACATTCCGGATGTTTCCGGAATATTTCCGTTGCGTTCGTTGAGAGCGGACTGTCAACAAAGATCGGAATATCCGGCAGCCGTCCCTCGTTCTTCAAATTGTTCATTTGATAGACGATATCCTGCGTTCGCCCGACGCTGAAGGATGGAATAATGATCTTTCCTCTTCTCTCCACCGTCCGTTTCACCACCTCCAGAAATTTGTCCGGCATTTCGTCCGCTGTTGCATGAACTCTGCCGCCGTACGTCGATTCCGAAATGAGTGCATCCACATTTCCCATAAATTCAGGATCGTGAAGGATCGGCATGTTCGGTCTTCCGACATCACCGGTAAATCCGAAATGTTTTTCCTGCCCGCCCTTCTCTTGTATGGTGAGATGAACTGATGCGGAACCAAGAATATGTCCGGCATCGAAATATTTTGCACTGACTCCGTTCACTGCTTCAAATGATGTGCGGTATGGAATTTCCGTCAGCAGTTCCAACGTTGCTTGAACATCATCCGAAGTATAGAGTGGTTCAATCGCCGGAAGTTTTTTCTTAGCATTGCGCTTGTTCACAAACTCCGTATCTTTTTCCTGAATATGCGCGCTGTCCATCAGCATCAGCCTGCAAAGATCAGCGGTGGCAGGTGTGCAATATATATTTCCAGAAAATCCATTTTTTACCAGGTTGGGAAGATTTCCGGCGTGATCGATATGGGCGTGAGACAAAATAACGGCGTCAATCGATGTCGGATCAAATGGAAAATTCTTGTTGCGCAAGTACGTTTCCGCGCGGCGGCCTTGAAACATGCCGCAATCAAGTAATATCTGTTTTCCGTTGACCTGAAGAAGATGCATTGAACCGGTAACTGTGCGGGCGGCACCGAGAAATTGGATAATCATGGTATTTTCCGATCTATAAAAAAGAACTGCATTTTGTATCGGTATAATACTAAAGGAATGCTCACTTATCAAGAAACTGTTTTGAGTGGATTTGACGCACCACTTAATGCAATGAACAAAATTACACGCTCTAAGTTCTTATTTTTCGCAATAAAGTTATCAACCAGACTAAAGCATCCTTAAAAACACCCACTATTGCAGGCCTTTGCGACAAAACGGGTGTGGATAACCTGTGGATTTCTGTTGAAAGGTTTTTCTTGTCTGCCCTTACGAATTTTCGTATTTTTGTATGGAAACTCTCAGCCTTTGGGGCAATGCTCCAAAGGTTTTTTTGTCACACCGAAGAATTTTTGACCTCTATATGATTGAAAGTATGACCGGCTTTGGTAAAGGTGAAGCATCTGTAAAAGGTGTAACGTTTACCGTAGAACTTCGAAGTGTGAACAACCGATTTTTAGAGATCTCATCACGCGCTCCAAAAACGATCGCACAGAGAGAGAATGAAATTAAAGATATTATCCGCTCGAAGATTGCACGCGGTAAGATTTCGTTAAGTGCAACCAAAGAAGATGATAGTGACAATGAACTAGCGATTGCTGTTGATAAAAAACGGGCAAAAGAGATCTACACCGTTCTTGAGCAATTGCGAAAAGCAACAAAGATCAAAGAACCGGTAAAACTTGAACATCTGCTCCACTTCTCCGAAATTTTTGAGACAAAAGAAGTTGAAGAAGACGAGACCGAATGGAAGGTGTTCCAGCAGGCTTTGACCAAAGCGGTGAGCGCATTAAAAACGATGCGTGAAAAAGAAGGGGCAGAATTAGCACGCGATTCGAAAGAGCGGGTTCAAAAGATCAATAACCATATTGATACCGTTGAACAACTTTCGAAAAAGAGAATTCCGGAAGAACGAAAACGACTGCTTGAAAAAGTGGAACAGCTGGCAGTCGATAAAAGTATCATAAACAATCAACGATTGGAATTAGAGATTGCGATTCTGTCGGAAAAGTTGGATGTTACAGAGGAGTGCGTCCGTTTTCGCAGCCATAACAAGTTCTTTCTTGAAGCATTACAGTCAAAAGAGTCTGAAGGACGCAAACTGAACTTTCTGATCCAGGAAATGAACCGCGAAGCGAACACGATCGGTTCAAAATGCAACGATGTTGAGATCGCTCATATCGTTGTCAGCATCAAAGAAGAATTGGAAAAGATCCGCGAACAATTACAGAACATCGAATAATCGTGAGTATCGCTAAACTTTTTGCGTTTGCAGCGCCGAGCGGCGGCGGAAAAACATCCATCATCAAGCCGATGCTGCAGCGGCACCCGGATTTTGAGTTCTCGGTTTCAGCGACAACCCGCGAAATGCGTCCGGGTGAAGTGAATGGAAAGGATTATTTCTTTCTTTCCAAAGAAGAGTTTGAATCGCTGATAGCGCAGGGACAGTTTGTTGAGCACGAGTTCTTCTTTGGAAATCATTACGGAACATTGAAACGAGAGGTTGACCGCGCGCTGAATGCGGGACACTCGATGATCTTTGATATTGATGTGAAAGGGGCACTGTCGATACGCACAATGTATCCGAACGATTCTGTGTTGATCTTCATCGCGCCGCCGAGTGTTGAAGTTCTGGAACAACGGCTTCGCAACAGAAAAACAGAAGATGAAGAGAAGATCCGGCGCAGGCTTTTGCGGATGCCGATGGAACTGGAAGCAGGAAAACAATTCGACGTGACCGTTATAAACGATGATCTGGAACGGGCGATCACGGAAGTTGATACGATTATAAAAAAACATATTATTCAATAATGCAGTGAGGCAACAATGGCAATTAAAACTCTTGAAATAAAAACACTTGAAGCGAAAGCGGCGAATGTATACGAAGCAATCGTGGTCCTTTCCAAACGGTCACGACAGATCAACGAAGAGACAAAACTGGAATTCACCCAGCGGATCGAAAATCTTGTTGCGCTGCCGAATGCAAACGATGATATGGATGAAGAAGTGTCAAATCCGGATCAGCTGAAGGTCAGTCTTGAATTCGAGGCGCGCCCGAAACCGACCGAAGAGGCGATTGAAGAACTGATGAACGATCAGCTCGAACATCATTATAAAGAAGTTGAAGTAAAGAAATAATTGTGATGCAGCCACGCAGCGCTCTATATCGCTGCGTGGTTTTTTCTTCCTCCATTTTTTCCTATTGCTCATGCTTGCCGATAAACATATTGCGCTTGGTATCACGGGCGGAATCTCCGTCTATAAAATGTGCACCGTTGTTCGGCTGCTGAAAAAAGCAGGCGCTCACGTTCGCGTGATCATGACGCAATCGGCGACGGAATTCGTTTCACCGCTTACCTTTTCCACGCTTTCTCAAGAAGAAGTGATCGTTTCGCTCTGGCCTCAGAATAAACATTCTTCTACTTCACTCGGCGTAAAACACATCGATATCGGACTGTGGGCTGACGTAATGCTGGTTGCTCCTGCAACAGCCAATACCATTGCTCATCTTGCGTATGGATATGCAGAAGATGTTATTGGGACGACCGTTCTTGCACTGCGTTGTCCGCTTATTGTTGCGCCGACAATGGACATTGATATGTGGGAAAATGAAGCAACACAGGACAATCTTACAACATTGCAATCCCGCGGACATTTTATCATCCCGCCGGAAAGCGGCGAGCTTGCCAGCGGACTTTCGGGAATGGGACGATTGGCAGAACCGGAAACAATCGTGCGATTCATTGATGATGTCATCAACAAAACTCCGTGCGATCTTAAGAAAAAGAAAATTCTCATCACTGCAGGTCCAACGCACGAACCGATCGATCCTGTACGGTTCATCGGGAACCGTTCATCGGGAAAAATGGGGTTTGCCCTTGCTAATGCGGCGGCATTGCGCGGTGCGGATGTTACGCTCATCAGCGGACCAGTCTCGCTCGCTACGCCAAAGAATGTTAAACGGATCGACGTTCAAACTGCTGAAGAGATGAATAAGGCGGTGATGGCAAATGCGAAGAAACAGGATGTCATCATCATGTC
>DMPG01000245.1:0-151 GCA_003456055.1 Bacteroidota bacterium
CCATTCCCATAAAAACGATATTAGTGATCGGTTTGTCCGAGAACGATTGCGCTGTGATATATTGATTGAGAATTTCACTTGTCGTAAGGTTTCTCAAAAATCCCATGCTTGCCGTTGCGCAAAATTTGCAATCTAATGCACAGCCGATCTG
>DMPG01000245.1:282-482 GCA_003456055.1 Bacteroidota bacterium
TTTTCCCGCAGCGGTACAGAGAGATTGGTCATTGCATCGAACGACGAAACACGATATTTATAGAGCCACTGGTAGATCTGCGCGGCCCGATATTTTGGTTCGCCGATAGAAACAATGAATTGCTCCAACGCTTTTAGCGTTAATCCTTTTAGATTTGTTTTGGCCATAAGAAAAAAAATTAGACTTGGAAGGTCTTGTTT
>DMPG01000245.1:493-3580 GCA_003456055.1 Bacteroidota bacterium
ATATCACATATGGTCATCTCTAAAAACATTAAAAATGCAAACTGTGCAAACAACCTTGCGAAGGTTATGAAAATTATTTGTTAAACCTTCGCAAGGTTTTAGAATTGTTAAGAAATGATCTAATAGATTTTAGAGATGCTCATAACTAATTGGATATAATAGCTCTTTTGCCTCTCGATGTAATTTTTTATACATTACGATTATAATCATGAAGTCCGAATATTTCGGACTTCACCGTTTTATCGATGTTGTCATTCAGTATGGCTAAGCAAAAGAACACACCCGTAAAATCTTCAACGCTCAATTCATCAAAAATGCCTCTCACCATCAATGGTGCGCGGGTTCACAATCTCAAGAATATTTCGGTCGTCATTCCGCGGAATAAACTTGTGGTCATTACCGGTGTGAGCGGTTCAGGAAAGTCATCCCTTGCGTTCGATACGATCTATGCGGAAGGTCAGCGCCGATATGTTGAATCGCTCTCTTCGTATGCGCGCCAGTTCCTTGAGCGGATGGACAAACCGGATGTTGATTCAATACAAGGAATGTCTCCGGCAATTTCAATTGAACAGAGAACCAACACTCGAAATCCCCGTTCTACCGTTGCCACGACAACTGAAATCTACGATTATTTGCGTCTATTATATGCTCGTGTCGGAAAAACAATTTGCCCTGCGTGCGGGCGGGAGATCAAAAAGGATTCCGTTCAAACGGTTGTTGATGCGGTCATGGAACATGAAGAGAGTTCCAAATTCTATGTGATGTTCCCCATGCATCATCACGAAGGAAAAACCCTCATCCAGGAGTTTGAGGTATTGAAACAGCGAGGATTTTTTCGTCTTGTGATCGACGGAGAAATAATTGACCTGAACGAGAATGATGCTTCATCGATCAAACAATCCTTGAAAAAACAGGGGGCCAAGAAAAAGGATGTTCGTTCAGTTGGAAATACAAAATTGAAAGAACACGAGATCTATATTCTTGTAGACCGGTATATTCTGCGGAAGAATGAAATCCAAAGCCAAAATCGTTTAGCAGATTCTATCCAAACCGCGTTCGTTGAAGGAGAGGGATACGCGTCAATATTCAATCTTGAAACAAAAAAAATAACTCCGTTCAGTCAGCATTTTGAATGTGCCATAGACAACATTCGATTTGAAGAACCGGAACCGCATTTGTTTGCATTCAATTCTCCCATCGGAGCCTGCCCGAAATGCCAGGGTTTTGGCAGGTCAGTTGGCATTGATATGGAGTTGGTTGTTCCCGATCTTGAAAAAACATTGAAGGAAGGTGCAATCCTGCCATGGACGACGCCAAAGTTCCAGGAAAATCTGCGAGATCTTGCGCGGATCGCATACGATGCCGGTGTTCCGATGAATGTTCCATATAAAAAATTGACCGAAGAACAATTGAACATTGTGATGAACGGGTATAAAAAAGATTTTGACGGTATCAACGGGTTTTTCAAAACGGTTGAACGAAAAGCATACAAGATTCAATATCGAGTGTTGTTGAGTAAATATCGCGGGTACACAACATGCGATGAATGTCATGGAAACCGTCTGCGAAAAGATGCGCTGAATGTAAAGATTGGCGGTAAGCATATCGGTGAAGTTGTTGCACTATCAATAGAACGGGCAGAGGAATTCTTTATTGGTCTCAAACTATCCGATTTTGATTTAAGTATCGGCAAACGGATCCTTGAAGAGATCAGAAAACGTCTTCGATACCTTGTGGATGTTGGTGTTGGATATTTAACGTTGGATCGTTTATCAAATTCCATTTCCGGCGGGGAGTCGCAGCGCATCAATCTTGCCACGTCGATAGGATCATCCCTTGTTGGTTCAATCTATGTTCTTGACGAGCCAAGCATTGGTCTGCATCCTCTTGATAATGATCGTCTCATCACTATTCTTAAACGATTGCGCGATGTTGGAAACACTGTTATTGTTGTTGAGCACGATTCGGATATGATGAAAGCCGCAGACGAGATCATTGATATTGGACCAAAAGCAGGTGAGCGGGGCGGTGAGATCATGTTCCAAGGAACATATGATGAAGCAGTTAAGGATGAGAAGTCGCTGACCGGAAAGTATCTTTCCGGTGTGCTTGAAATTCCGTTGCCGACATCTCGACGGAAAAAAACAAAAGATTCAATCAAAGTGTTTAATGCCTTCCACCACAATCTTCAAAATATCGATATTGAAATACCGCTGAAGATGTTCGTGTGTGTCACCGGTGTGAGCGGTTCGGGGAAAAGCACGATCGTTCATGATATCATCGGTGAAGGAATTAAAAAACGATTGAACGGACATATAGGACGATTGAGCGGAGTGCATGATATTCAAGGGTGGGAAAAAATTCAACATCTTGAATTGGTTGACCAGTCTCCGATCGGGCGTTCACCGCGTTCGAATCCGGTGACCTATATCGGTGTGTTCGACGGGATCCGTGAGTTGCTGTCGAAAACGGCAATTGCAAAGATCCATGGATATCAGCCCGGATTTTTTTCATTCAATGTTCCCGGCGGTCGATGCGATATTTGTGAGGGAGACGGGATGCAAAAAGTGGAAATGCAATTTATGGCTGATGTTACTTTAGAGTGCGAAAGTTGTAAAGGCAAGCGTTTTAAGGAAGATGTGCTAGATGTTCATTATCAAGGCAAAAGCATTTATGAGGTTTTGTCGATCACAGTTGAAGATGCTATTGTATTTTTTTCGCAAATCAAAGCTTCTACAGAGCAAAAAATTGTTCAAAAAATGCAACTTCTGGCTGATGTTGGTTTGGGTTATGTTCAACTTGGGCAGTCGTCGAGTACACTTAGTGGCGGTGAAAGTCAGCGTATTAAGCTTGCTTCATTTTTGAGCAAAGAAAATGCTGGAGGTTCTAATTTATTTATTTTCGATGAGCCTACAACTGGTTTGCATTTTCATGATATTCACAAATTATTGGGTGCTTTCAACGCTTTGATAGAGCGCGGAAATTCCATTATTGTGATTGAGCACAATATGGACATTATAAAATCAGCCGATTGGATTATTGATTTAGGCAAAGAAGGTGGTAAAAATGGTGGAAATATTATAGCAG
>DMPG01000387.1:0-987 GCA_003456055.1 Bacteroidota bacterium
TCCGACACTCCGCGGGAATGTTACTGGTAATTTTCCGCTCGGATTATAATCACCAAAGAGAACATCAGCCAAGGCATTCCCTGTTTCGACACCAAGATGCCACGATTCTATTATTGTAGAAATGTTATCTACTTCCCATTGCAGCGTCATTGGCCGTCCGCTCATCACCACAAGGATGATTGGCTTTCCTGTCTTCTGTAATGCCTGAAGAAGTTCTTTTTGTTTTCCGGGAAGATCGATATTCGTTCTGCTTGCTGCTTCGCCGCTGAGACGTTGTGATTCACCCAATACAGCAATCACGACATCTGATTGTTTTGCAATCTTTATTGCTTGTTCAATTCGAGCGCCGGAATCTGATTCGATCTCGCACCCTTTATCGTACAGCAGTTTTGTTGATGGAGATATTTTTGATTTTATTCCTTCTATCACCGAAACAACAGAGGCAGTATCTTTCGTCCATGCCCACGTTCCAACTAAATCGGTTTTATGATCATTCCCGGCAAGTGGTCCGATAAGCGCAATGGATTTCGTTGATTTTGAAAGAGGTAATACATTTTTCTGATTCTTCAATAGCACAATCGACTGCTGAGCAATGTTCCGAACAATTTTCCGGTGCTCTTTTGATAACAATACTTTCGGACCTTTTGATGGATCACTGTTCCGATATGGATTATCAAATAATCCATAAGCAAACTTAACTCGTAATACTCTTCGAACAGATTCATTCACAACTGCTTCAGAAATTTTCTTTGAATGTACCGCATCAACAAGCTCAGTCATATAGATTCTCCCCATCATGTCAACATCAACACCAGCATTCAATCCAATGATTCCCGCTTCGGTTCTGTCTTTCGCTATTCGATGATTGACCAATTCATTAATGGAAGTGTAATCGCTCACCACCAATCCTTTGAAACCCCATTCTTTTCGCAAGATATCGGTCATCAACCATCGGCTGCCGGAACTTGGGTCTCCTCCGATCTCATT
>DMPG01000387.1:1008-6720 GCA_003456055.1 Bacteroidota bacterium
GTCCGTTCGGAAATATCAACGGTATTATAATCGCGACCAGCTTCAGCGCCGCCGTATGCTGCAAAATGTTTTACACAAGCAAGAAGATTTCCATCATCTACGATATTTTTTCCTTGAAACCCTCGTACTCGAGCAGCAGCCATTACAGAACTNNNCCATCGCGGATCGCGGGCAATGTCAACCATCGGCGCATATGTCCAATGAATTCCAACAGCCGACGCTTCTACCGCAGCAACTTGCGCTGATTGTTCTACGAGTTCAGGATTCCATGAACTTGCTTCAGCAAGAGGAATCGGAGAAATTGTTGAGAGTCCATGAATAACATCATAGCCGAAGAGAACCGGGATGTGCATTCGTGTCTTTTCAACGGCAATGCGTTGTATCCTGCCGGTTTCTTCTGCTCCCATAATTCCCAAAAATGAACCGATCTTTCCGTCTCGTAATAATTTGGTCTGTTCTTCGTTTAATCGTTCAGTTTTATCATCATACCATGTTCCGCCGATCTGGTTTAACTGACCGAGCTTTTCTTCCAGTGTCATCAGTTTGATGATCGAATCGATCTTCGTTTCTGTTTGTGGAGATAACAATGAGATTTGTGCAAAAAGTACATTGCAGGAAATGAAAACTACAAATATGGTGTTTCGAAGTACGGTATTCAGANNATATGCTGTTTCGAAGTACGGTATTCATAGTATGTAATTATTTTAAGTGTTGTAAAAACCAATCATACAATTCCGGATTTGCATACGTTGCATCCCATGCATTGTGATTGGCTTCAGGATATACAGTGAATTTAACTTTTGTGCTTCCAAACTTTTGCAGAAATTGGACCATTTTTTCACTCTCTGATAATGGGACTACATTATCTTTCGCACCATGAAAAACCCATACCGGCTTATCTTTCAATTTTTCAACATCTTGTAAATGTCCCCAGCCGCAGACCGGAGCAACCGCTGCAAAACGATCGGGATATGTTATCGCAAATTTCCATGCACCAAAACCTCCCATACTGATTCCGGTCAAATAAATTCGATTGGTATCGATTGGAAGTTTTGTTAAAGCATCATCAAGCATCGCATTTAAAACTTCTGTGTTCCATCGTTGTCCGCCTGGACATTGCGGTGAAACCACGATAAAAGGAAAGTCTTCTTTTGTCTCAACAACATTGGGAAGGCTGTGCACTTTTAATTTGTTCGGATCACTTCCACGCTCACCCGATCCATGAAGAAAAACAATAAGCGGCCATAATTTCTTCTCGGCAGAAAAAGATCGTGGAGTATAGACAAGAAGATCGTAACCGACGTTCTTTACGATCTGTTTTTCAAAATGCTGAGGGTGCTGTCCTTGCGGGACAAACCATTCTTTCGATGGTGAGCAGCCGATGATTGTCATAAGAATTAAAACGAAAAATATATCTTTCATATGATTGAATATTTTACAAAGAATATTCCAAAATATTTAGCAATAATTGTTGTGCCACTGGATCAACTCTTCGAGCAAATAACGAATCTGACGTTGACGATTTGTTAAGTCTACCGCGTAATTGTAACCTAAAAAGAACGATTTTTCCTCTCCCAAATTCAACTTCAGATGCAGCCACAACATTCAGATCCAATCCGCAGCTTGCGAGTCGTTTCGATGGAACGGAGAAGTCAACATCGTATTGAGATACGATTTCACCGCCGTATGAACCGTTGAAGAATTTCAGATGCTCTTTATTGATATTCTTCCACAACGGATGCGATTGATCTTCCGCAAAAACATACGAATCATACCCCCCCTTCTCCACATCTGCGCGTTGAGATATTTTCAGATCGATTCCAACAACGATGGGATGCGTGATGCTGCCAACAACCCGAAATTCAGGTTCGATCAATACCAATCTTCCACCGTTCTTTACAAATTCAGTTATTCTTTCTTTATGCTGAACGAATGATTGATATCCAAGAACATTTCCATTACTGATGAGGATTGAATTATTTTCGAAGTTCCCATCGTGGAAATTCGAAAATGGAATAGCGTTTTCTGAAAGATAATTCTCAATTTCTTTGGAAGGATCGAGCAAAATAATTTTCTTTACCGCATTTGGGATGACAGGTTTTTGGAACACATAAACAATCTTTGAACTTATTGAAACGTCTGAAGCATGTTCATTTAATTCTGCTGAGATATGATAGAAACCAATACTGTCCGGGAATAGAACGTCCCTTGTCACTACCAATTCACTTATTGGCTGAACTTCAACGGATATTTCATCCTTTGAGATCCAATTACCATCAGTGGTTTTGAAACCGATAGTTACTTTCCCTCTCCGGGTTTCATTAGAATCGTTGAAAATAAAAATACGAACCGATCTCTTTTCATTCACAAAGAAATGCCTGTCCCACAATTCAATACTTACACCGAATGGCGCAAATGCATTTTTGATCGCTTTCAACACCGGTTTTGGCTGCAGATCCTTGATATCGCCAAGGAACCAATGCGCGGTCGGTCCATCATTATTGCTGATATACACGAACGGCTGGATTGCTTTGACACGCATACGGCGGAAAAGCTCGATCAATTCTTGAGCAAGGAATGATTGATGGGCGATGATATCTTCTTTTGAATACTCTCTACCCATCCACCGTTCAACGATCATCTTCGTAAGAACGGTCGGTTCCCACTTGTCATTGAACCACCACCATAAAAATTCATTCACCATCGATGGAACAGAAAGGCATTCGATCTCATCCAATGAACGCGCAAACCCAAACTTGCGGTTGTTCATCACCATCCCGAGTGAATAGATGTACGGATGTTCTTCAAGAAAATCGACTGATTCCCATGGACGGGTCGGATCTATTTTCTTCATCTCGGGAACAATCTCTTGTTGAACTGTATCGTCTGACGATTCGTTCAATGCATCCCAGATGATAATACTCGGATGATTCCAGTTATCGTGCAGCCATTCGGTAAACTCTTTTCGGATCTGAACATTTGACCCGGTCGCACACCAGAACTGCCATTCATTCTGGATCAGCATTCCATATTCATCCGCGATATCGTACCAGCGGTTATACATCTGCCCGAGATGGTTGCGGAAGAAATTAAAATGATGGTCTTTGGGGATATCAATTAGTGCTTTCTTTATCCACGCCTTATCCCACGGCAATAATTTTCTCTGTGCATCGGAAAGGAAGCGATGAAACGCAATATTGCTGCCGCGAAGCAGGATCTTTTTTCCATTTAAATAAAAATCCGAACCGACAGTTTTAAATTCCCGCATTCCAAACGTTGTCCGCATATCGTCAAGAATATTCTTCCCTTCTTGAACTGTCACCTCGACTTCATACAGAAACGGATGTTCGTGCGACCATAGCTTCATCGATTCGATTGGTATCTGAAATATTACATCAGATGTTGCGTGCTCATCGATGATGATTATCGAATCGATGATTGGAGATACAACTTCTTCTGAATTTCTCTCGAATACTCGCGCTGAGACCAGTAATGATTCCCGCTTGAATTCAAGGTTTTGAACCCACACTTTAACTTCTGCAACAGATGTTTCAATATGAGGAATGACTTGAACAAGTTGTACCCGTGCACCGCCGACACAAATGAGAGAAACATCTCCCCAAATTCCCGGGGTATAGATCTCTTTTTCCTGATCCCTGCCGACCGCACTTTCGGAAGGGAGCGTTGACTTTGCGCCCACACGAACAATCAGTTCATTGTTTCCTACCCGGTTCAGGAATTCATTGAGCAGATATTCATGGGAAGTGTAACAACTGATCGAACCGCCAAGATGATGTCCGTTCAGCCACACTTCCGTACCGAACATACTCTGTTCGATCTTCAAAAAAACAGAATTGACATGGGATAATTTTTCTACAACAAATGAAGTATGATACCAATGATAATCAAATTTCCCCCATTCATATGAGGGAACAGCCATATCAACAACGGCAGGAACAGGAACGGTAGAGGTAAATTTCTGCGGGATCACAGATTGTTCGCCGCCGGTTACATCCCAGATTCCGTTGAGAGAAAATGTATTGCGGTGTTTCTGCGGATCGAGAATGTAATGAGAGATCGCCACAAGCAGTTATTGTTTTTGAGATTTTTTTTCCAACCATCCGCCGGTGAATCCGGCGCGTTTCAAACCGTTAGTGATGTATGGATTTTTTTTCATCACATTCCAGACAAGTTCACTACGAAGATTTTCAATCATAATAATGATGGGACCTTGATCGATTCCAAGATAGTCATGATCAACCCATCCATTCGGAGTTTGATCGGTGATATATGATTGGTTAAAAGCATCAAGAAAACCATATTTTGTCCACAATCCGGGAATTTGATTCCGCATCGCTTTCAAGGCGGGAACACATATTTCTGGAGCAAATGCAACTGAGCCACCTGCTGCTGTTGGCGCAATCGTACCATCATCATTCACCCAATCCGCTGAAACTCCTCTCGCTGCATAGGTAAAGAATTGTCGACGCATTCCATCAATCGTTCGGGTTTCATCCGCAGGTCCATCACAAGCGGTAAATCCCCAAATATTTTCAGAATAGCCGTTCAACTTCTTTGGATTTTCTTTTGCATATGCTTGATGAGTTAATGTAGCACGGCGAGAGTTTTCAAAATAATCAATCCCCTTCTCTCTCATGAACGAATCTTTGATTCCCCGAAAATCGATCCAGGAATGGGAGAATTGATGTCCGAACAATGGACCAAAACTGATAAACTCTTGACCATAGTACTTCATCCATGGTGAAGTCCGGGTAAATCCATTCCATGCTTCACTTGGTATTGGTGATGTTGGGGAACCAAGAGCAAGAATATACAGAATCATTGATTCGTCATATCCCTTCCAATCCGAACGATGGATTCCTTTGTCCGGATACCACCCCATACTCATTAATGGTGGACGGGCGTATAACCATTGCCAATCGATTCGGCGATACATCGAATCCGCATATGCACGGATTGCTTGCTCCGATTCTTTTTCGTTGTTAAAGTAGGATTGACAGAATAAAATTCCGGCGAGTAACCATGCTGTATCGACCGTTGAAAGTTCTATATCCTTATTGAACCGTGTACCAGTTTTGAGGTCAAGAAAATGGTAATAGAATCCCCGATATCCCGAAGTTCCCATCATTGCATCTCCCTGCGGAAGGTTATATAAATATCGGACTGTTGTAAGAACTCTATCCGCAGCTGCTTCGCGGGAAATGTATTTGCGTTCTACTCCAATTCCATAAGTAGTAAGTGCAAAACCAATTGCTGCTGTGCTGGAAAACGTGAGTGTAGGATAACGATCCGGAGTTAATCCTGTTTGGGGATCGACACATTCCCAAAAATAATTGAATGTGCGGTGCTGCAGCGTATCAAGAAATCCGTCGCTGAAATATTTTGCGCTTGCATTCTTCTGTGAAAATGCAGCCTGAGAAAATGAAAAGAAAAATATTACGCAGAATACTTTTTTCATTTTGTTAAAACCATTTTACGGGTTTCTGTAAAGTTACCAGCTGATAATTTATAGAAATAAAGACCGCTTGATAATTGCGAAGCACTAAATGTTACAGAATATTTCCCGGCAGACTGTTGTCCATTCACCAATTTTACGATCTCTTTTCCCAAAACATCATAGATACTCAAATTAACATTACTGACCGCAGACAACTGATAGCTGATAATCGTTGTCGGATTGAACGGATTCGG